>JBFYOK010000001.1:0-5130 GCA_041303845.1 Microbacteriaceae bacterium
CCGGTGTCGCCAATCTGCGACTCGTGCAACGCGCCCGCACCATGGGCACGATTCTCACCGGTCTCATCACCTGGGCAATCGCCATCGTCTTTTTCTTTATTGCACTCTTTTATGGTTTCGGTGTCTCGCCGACCGCGATTGTTGCCAGTGCTGGAATCACGGCCGCGATTGTGGGTTTCGGTGCACAGAACACCATCAAGGACGTCATCAACGGGCTCATGATTGTGTTTGAAGACCAAATCGGCGTGGGCGACGAGGTCGACCTCGGTCTCGCAAGCGGAATCGTCGAATCCGTCGGCGTTCGTGTCACGACACTGCGCGATGAAGACGGCGCCGTTTGGTACGTGCGTAACGGAGAGATTTTGCGCATCGGCAACAAGTCCCAAACCACCGACACGTCGACGGTCATCCGGGCTAGCCGCGGAAAGCGTTCGTTGGCCGCCGAGCGGTCCGCACGTAAGGCAGCCGAAGCCGCAAAAGCAAAGTCGACCGACGCCGGCAACGAGCAGCAGCAGCGTCGCAGTGAATGACGCAGTGAATGACTCGGTGAACGACAGCTCCGCGTCTCGCCAACCTGGAATGGCCGGTGGCAACGACAACGAGCAATCAATCTTCGAGGCCGTCGGCGGTCACGCCACTTTCACACTGCTAACGCGCTCGTTCTACGACGCCGTTGCCACTGACCCGGTGATGCGACCGATGTACCCGGAAGAAGATCTTGAACCCGCACGCGAACGCTTGCAGTTGTTTCTCGAGCAGTACTTTGGTGGACCGACGACCTACCAAGAAACCCGTGGGCATCCCCGACTTCGCATGCGTCACGTGCCCTTTCATGTCGATTCAGATGCCCGCGACCGCTGGCTCACCCACATGACCGCGGCCGTTGACTCGCTCGACCTCGCTCCCCTGTTTCGCGAAACCATGCTCGACTATTTCGATCGCGCCGCCCACGCGATGCAGAATCAGGCGTGACCTGAAGCCAGTTCTAGCTTCGCGACAGAACGTATCCACGCGTCGTCGTCAGACGCGTCCACGAGCCGTTGGTTGTAACGGCAACGTCTTCGTCGTGACCTTCGACGACGAAGCCAAGCCCAAACGCAGCGAAAGCAAGTCCCGCAGGGAGGTCGGGCACGCTCGCACCGCTCATCGGTCGTGACCACACCGTACGACGCACCTCAGTGACGATGTTCGTGCCGAGCCCGTTTGCCGCAGCGACTTCGTCAATTCCTGACTTTGCGGTCGCGACCACGTCTTCACTCGCGATGGTGCCGGCGGGCATCCATCCCTCGCGTGGAGCCGCGATTCCCGCCCACGGAACGCGAGGCTGGGCCACCGGCATGTCGAGCAACTGTGTCTTGCGCGCGAGGCGGTCGAGCATTGCGCGGGTCTCGACGAGCGCATCCATGTCAACGTTGGGCTCTGACAGTTCGAAGACGCGCAACCCGAAAACGTATGGGTGAGTGTCGAGCAGGCCCTGTCGCTCGAGCACGCACACCGTCACGACTAAGTGATGGCCAACCGACGCCATGCGCAAAAGAGAGCATCCCAAACGTTCTGCTCTCTGGGCGTATGTGTTCAGGTCGGCAACATCGTCTGGGCTGGCTAATGTGAGTGTGTCGGTCATTACGATTCAAAACTAGCGAAGGATGACGGTGATGCACGAAAGCGTGAAACTCATGCTCGACGCCCTGACGCTCAGCCCGACCTCGGAAGATCACTTCACTGCCCCGAGCCTTCGCATGCCAGGTGCGCGGGTTTACGGCGGACAGGTGATGGCCCAGGCTCTTCTCGCTGCATCACGAACCGTCGACGCGAACCGACCGATTCATTCGCTACACGGCTACTTCTTGCGACCAGGTGATGACAAGCAGCCGATTGACTTTGGAATCGATCGCATTCATGACGGCCGAAGTTTCTCCACTCGTCGCACACAGGCGTACCAAAACTCGGCCCCCATCTTTTCGATGATTTCGTCATTTCAAGACAAGGACTCCGGGCTCGAGCATCAGGCAGAAATGCCGGCGGGCATTCCGGCCCCGCACGAGTTGCCCAGCGCCGTCGAGGTTCTCTCTGGGATCGATCACCCGATGGCCGACTACTGGGCGCACTTTCGCCCATTTGACCTTCGACACGTCGGCGGCGCGATTTATGACACGGTGCGTGGCGAACGTGTTGCTCATCAAGCGGTGTGGATGCGAACTCACACCAACCTTCCTGACGACCCGAACCTCCATCGCGCTGCCATCGCATGGGCGAGTGACTACACGATTCTCGAACCGATCTTCCGGCGTCACGGTGTCGCATGGGCTGATCCGGAGCTCAAAGCGGCAAGTCTCGATCATGCAATGTGGTTTCATCGCGACGGGCGAGCCGACGAATGGATGCTCTACGTGCTCGAGTCACCAAGCGCTCAAGGCGGCCGTGGTCTCGGTCTTGGACGCATCTATTCGCAAGACGGCAGGCTTCTTGTTTCGGTTGCGCAAGAGGGCATGATTCGAGTTCCGGAATAGTTCACGCGACATTTACCTTTCGGTGACGTGCCGTCCGCGTCGGATTTCTAATCTGACGATGTGAAACTACGAGTCGCGATTGTCACGGAATCGTTCCTTCCTCAACTCAACGGCGTGACCAACTCAGTGCTGCGAGTTCTTGACACCCTGCATGCTCAGGGCCACGAAGCCATCGTGATCGCCCCGTCGAACGGCATTGCGGACATGCATCTCGAGAGGCAGTACCGAGGGTTCAACATTGTTCGAGTTCCGAGTTTGCCTTTTCGACAGTTCCCCGTCGCAATGCCTAATCCATTTGTGGCGAGCATTCTGAACAAGTTCAAGCCAGATATCTTGCACGCGGCCTCACCATTCATCCTGGGAGGAACCGCAATCGGCGTTGCGAAGCGGCTAGGAATTCCCACGGTCGCGGTTTATCAGACCGACCTGGCGGGCTACGCCGCACGCTACGGCATGCCTTTCGTTCGCTCGGTGGCCGACAAATTCATGACCAACATCCATGGCTTGGCCGACGTCAATCTGGCCCCAACTTCTGAGTCCGTCGAGTACTTAGAAGGGCTTGGTATCAAGAACGTTTCCGTGTGGGGCCGTGGTGTCGACATTTCTCGCTTCCACCCGAATCTCAAACTCGAAACCGAGACGATTTCACTTCGCAACCGGTTGCTCGCTGGTCGGACTCGACTTATCGGATATGTTGGCCGGCTTGCTCCCGAAAAGCAGGTTGAGCGTTTTGCAGAATTGGCAGACATTCGCGACTGCGCGATCGTGATCATCGGTGACGGGGCCGAACGCGGGCGGCTTGAGAAACTGCTTCCACACGCCCACGTCACATTTCTGGGCGCATTAACCGGTGATGAACTTGCCCGAGCCTACGCAGCGCTCGACATCTTCGTTCACTTCGGTGCAGAAGAAACGTTCGGGCAGACAATTCAAGAGGCTCTCGCCAGCGGTGTTCCTGTCGTCGTGCCCGACGCCGGCGGTCCACGACACATCGTTTCTAACGGTGCAACCGGCTTCCTGGTCGACCCGAATGAGAAACACATTGCCCGACGTGCTGTTCGCTTTCTTCTGCGCGAGGACTCAGTTCGGGCCCGGATGGGCGAGGCGGGTCGACGCGCGATGCTTGATCGCACATGGGAAGCAAACAACGAGCGCCTGATGGGCTTCTACGAGTCGGCGATTGAACGAGCCGCCATGTCCCCACAGTCGGTCAATGAACTGGTTTGATCCTGCTGACCTCATTGGGTTCTTCGGAGCCTTTGCCGTTGTTGGTGTGGCCCTGCTGATCTACTTTGAAACAGCCACAATCGTCGGCTCAATCTTGCCCGGAGATTCTCTCCTTTTTTTACTCGGCTTAACGCTGGCCAGTGCGCTCGAGTGGTTCCCATTCCCACTCGCATTGGTTCTCGTTTTTGTCGCAGCCGTCCTCGGCGCTGAGACTGGCTACGCGCTCGGTCACAGATTCGGTCGACGGATGTTCACGAGAGAGAAAGCGTGGTTCTTTACTCCGAAAACCGTTGCCCGCACGGAATTGCTTCTCTCAAGGCATGGTGCTCGTGCCCTGATTTTCACGCGGTTTGTTCCAGTTGTTCGCGCGGTGACCCCCTTGTTCGCAGGCATCGCGGGGTTTCCTCGCGCAAAGTTCACCACGTTCAACATCATCGGAGGGCTCGCATGGGCGGTGGGGTTGACGACGCTGGGCTACTTGCTCGGAATGGTCCCGTTTGTGCACGACCATTTTGAAACTGTCATTCTCGCGTTCGTCATTCTGTCTTCGCTACCTATGCCGATTGAGCTCCTGCGCGAGCGATTGAAGAATCGTCGCTAGCTAGTTCTTCTTGCCGAACTCAATCATCGGCTCGAGATATGGGTCAACAGCGAGGCGCTCTTCGTCGGTGATTCGACGCGGCTTCATAGTCGCGGAATCAACCAAAACAATCGTCGTCGTCGCTCGCGTGAACAACACTCGCGGAGTCTCGCCAACCGGCGACCAGACTTCGTAACACACCTCGAGGCTTGCGCCACCGAGTCGGCCAATCCACAGTTCCAAGTCGAGGGGGTCGCGCTGATACGCAATAGGTGCGAGGTATTCGATTTCTTGATGCGCAATGAGCGTGAACGTGTCTGCGCCGGGGCCGCCCTGAAAGATTCGCGTGGGTGGGGCATCCCCTGCCGCATTGTCGCCCTCCCAGAAGGCGTGAATGCGAGCTTCTTCGAGAAGCCCGAACATTTGAGCATTGTTGACATGCCCGTAAGCGTCGAGGTCAGACCAACGCAGTCGAGTCGGTATGTGGATTCGCATCGCTTGCCTGCCGCCCGGACTAGTCGCGCGTCAGCTTGCGGTAGGTCGAGCGGTGGGGCTTCGCCGCGTCAGCTCCGAGTCGCTCGATCTTGTTCTCTTCGTACGACTCGAAGTTGCCCTCGAACCAGTGCCAATACGCAGGCTTCTCTTCAGTTCCCTCATAAGCGAGGATGTGCGTCGCAATTCGGTCGAGGAACCACCTGTCGTGTGTGATCACGACAGCGCAACCGGGAAACTCGAGCAGGGCGTTTTCGAGCGACGACAGCGTCTCGACATCGAGGTCGTTTGTCGGTTCGTCGAGCAGGAGTAAGTTGCCGC
>JBFYOK010000002.1:0-10498 GCA_041303845.1 Microbacteriaceae bacterium
TGCGAGGCACGCTCACACCAATTCCCCTCAAGGAGTTTGAGCTACTTGAGTACCTCATGACGAACTCCGGTCGCGTGCTCACGCGCGGGCAACTCATCGACCGCGTATGGGGCGCGAACTATTTCGGCGACACGAAGACCCTCGACGTTCACAACACGCGCATTCGCGGGCGGATCTAAAACGACCCTGCCGAGCCAACGGTACTTGTGACCGTTCGCGGCCTCGGATACCGCTTCGAGAATTAGCTACTGTGCGGCCGGGGTCTCTTCGACGACAGGAATCTCTTCGACGATGACGACATCTTCGGCGGCCGGCGTTGCAGTTGGCGTGAGGGTCGGCTCAGGTGTGGGGGTGGCCGTCGGTGTGAGCCCGTTGTATTCGGGCAGCTGCGTCGTGAGAACGGGGACAAAAATCGTCTTCGTTTCTGAGGCACCCGCCTGGAACACGACGTCGAGCATGCCACCGGGGGCCACTCCAAAGTTCGTGAATTGAACCTGAGGCTCGTCACGTCCGCCAAAGCTTGTCGGCCAATCAGACGACGGGATTGTCACGATCTGACTGGTTACGGTGCCGTTGGACGTGAATGAGACGTTGAGGTCAATGTCTGCTCCGGTCGTGTTGATCGCATCAAACATGAGCTGACCGGTCACGCCGTCGTCGCTGATCAAAATGAGATTGCGCAGGGCGACGTCACCGACATCGATTCCAACGCCGTCGCTGGGGTCATATTTGGTCGTGGTCGCCTGAGGCTGAATAAGGTTGCAGCCCGCGGTACCCAGAGCGACAGATGCGGCGAGTGCCGCAACCAGCACGAAGCGAATCTTCACGACGAATGCCTCCCAAAGCAGTGTTCTTGGCCGGTGAAAAAATGTGCGAAAAACGCGCCCGGCACCGGAGTTGAGCTTATCGCACGTCAGCCTGGGCCCGGTCGGCAGGGTCCGAGCCTCGTGGTAAACTTGGACGACTTCGAAGGGTAAAAACACATGCAGTTTGTCGTCGGTGAAACCGTCGTTTACCCGCACCACGGTGCGGCCACGATTACTGAGGTTAAGAAGCGCAAGAATCCGCGCACGGGCGACGAGAGCATCTATCTCAAGCTGCACGTCAAGCAGGGCGATCTGACCATCGAAGTTCCGAAAGACAGCGTTGAAGACGTCGGTGTTCGCGATGTCATCGGCAAAGAGGGACTCGCAAAGGTCGAGGCCGTTTTGCGCGAGCCCTTCACCGAGGAACCCACCAACTGGTCGCGTCGCTACAAGGCCAACCTCGAGAAGCTCGCCTCTGGCGACATCATCAAGGTTTCCGAAGTCGTTCGCGACCTCACCCGTCGTGATCAAGATCGCGGACTTTCCGCTGGTGAGAAGCGCATGCTTGCCAAGGCTCGCCAGATTTTGATTTCCGAACTCGCGCTGGCGAAAAAGACCAACGAAGAGTCCGCGTCAAAGATTCTTGACGGAATCCTCGGCGTCGTTCGCGAAGAAACCGAAAAGTAAGAGCGGGCCGGCTCGTGGGCGTCGCCGTTATCGTCGTTGCGGCGGGGAGCGGAACACGCCTCGGGTTCTCAACGCCCAAAGCATTCGTCGAACTCGACGGGCAGACGCTACTCGAACGTTCGGTTCGCGCAGCCGCGCAAGCTACGGTCGTTGACCAGGTTGTCGCCGTCGTGCCAGAAGAACTCGCCGACATCGCGTCGGAAATCCTCGGCGGCGCTCTCGGTTCGTCTAGCGAACGCGACTCCGTTTCGGGCGTCTCCTTGGTCGGGATCTCCGGGGCCGGTGTGTCGTGGACTGTTGTCGCCGGGGGCGTCATGCGTCACGATTCGGTCGTGCGCGGGCTCGCGGTGCTCGAGAAAGAGATCGACATCGTTCTCGTTCACGACGCCGCCCGTTCGCTGACACCGCCTTCCGTGTTTGACGACGTAGCGAATGCCGTCTCGTCGACGGGCGACGGCGTCATCGCAAGCTTGCCTGTTGTCGATTCAATCAAGACGGTTGACCAGCAGGGCACGGTCATTGGCGACGTCGACCGTTCGACTTTGGTTGCGTCGCAGACACCGCAGGGCTTTCCGCGCGCCGAGCTTGAGCGCGCGTACTCCGATGCCGCCCACGCGAACTACACCGACGATGCTGCGGTTTTCACCGCGGCCGGATACCGGGTGCGAACCGTTGCCGGCGACAGCGCATCCTTCAAAATCACCACACCGGATGACCTCACCCGCGCGGAACTGACCGTTGCGTTCGACAACGCGACCAGTGCGTTGCGCACCTCGGGTTCGATTGACGCGGATGCGCAACTGCGCGTCGGCACGGGTGTCGACACGCACGCTTTCACCGACGACCCGCAGGTTTCGCTCAAGCTGGCTGGCCTCGAGTGGCCCGGCGAACGCGGTCTGTCCGGGCACAGTGACGGCGACGCGGTCTCACACGCGGTGTGCGACGCTCTGCTCGCCGCCGCCGGTCTGGGTGACATCGGGTCCGTGTTTGGCACCGACGACCCTCGTTTCGCCAACGCCTCGGGCGACATCTTTGTTACGCACGCCGTCGCGCTCATTCGTGACGCCGGTTTCGAGCCCGTCAACGTCACGGTGCAGATTGTCGGAAACCGCCCCCGCCTCGCCGGTCGTCGCGGGGAGGCGGAGTCGACACTCACGGACTGGGTCGGTGCTCCTGTTTCAGTGTCGGCCACAACGACCGATGGGCTCGGCTTCACCGGTCGCGGTGAAGGCATCGCGGCCATCGCGACGGCCCTGATTCGCGCCCGTCGGTAGACTTTGGCGGTGACCATCCGCCTTTTCGATTCCAAGTCGCAACAGCTGCGCGACTTCGTGCCCCTTGTCGAGGGCAAAGTGGGGATGTATGTCTGTGGGCCGACGGTTCAGTCGAGCCCGCACATCGGTCACCTGCGCAGCGCGCTGGTCTATGACCAACTTCGACGCTGGCTCGCGCACGAAGGCCTCGACGTCACTCTCGTTCGTAACGTCACCGACATCGATGACAAGGTGCTCGAGAATGCGCGCACAGCCGGTGTCGAAGAGTGGTGGGCGCTGGCCTATCGAATGGAGCGCGAGTTCAACGAGGCGTACGCGAGCTTGCGCATCCAGTCGCCGACGTATGAGCCTCGGGCGACCGCAAGCATCCCCGAAATGATTGATCTGATTCGTCTGCTGATGAAACGTGGCCACGCATACGCCGTTCCGGGTGGCAACGGCGATGTCTACTTCGACACCGCGAGCTGGCCACAATATGGCGAGTTGACGAACCAGACCGTGATGGTCAAGCCTCAACCCGACCCGGTTGAAGAAGCCGAACCCGGCAAGCGCGACCCGCGTGACTTTGCGCTGTGGAAGACGCCAAAGGCGGGCGAACCTGCGTCGGCTTCGTGGGAAACATCGTGGGGTCGCGGCCGGCCCGGTTGGCACATCGAGTGTTCCGCGATGGCCACGAAGTATCTCGGCACGAGTTTTGACATTCACGGCGGCGGCCTCGACCTGCGCTTTCCGCACCACGAGAACGAACTTGCTCAGTCTTCTGCCGCGGGTCACGAATTTGCACACACGTGGTTGCACAACGGGCTCGTTTCCGTTGGCGACCAGAAGATGAGCAAATCTTTGGGCAACTCGCTCTTTGCCGCCGACCTGCTCGCGTCGGCTCGACCCATAGTGGTGCGCTACTTTCTTGGCTCGGCCCACTACCGATCGCAGCTCGAGTTTCATCCAAACGCGCTTGCCGAAGCGCAATCTGCGTTCGAGCGCATCGAGGGTTTTGTCTCGCGTGCGACGCGGGTCGCAGGAAGCGTTGCGGCGGGCGAGGTGCCAGAAGAGTTCCGCGCGGCCATGAACGATGACATGAGCATCCCTCAGGCTCTCGCTGTTGTGCACGACACTGTTCGCTCAGGCAACGCGGCGTTCGACGCGGGTGACAACTCGGCGGGCACGGCAGCTGCCCAATCGACGGTGGCAATGCTGGATGCGCTCGGATTGAACCCCCTCGCAGAGGAGTGGCGTGGTGCTCACGCCGAAAGCGGCGCGACCCGCGCAGCACTGACGTCTCTCGTCGATCGACTGCTCGAGGCCCGCACGCTCGCCCGAGAGAACAAGGATTACGCAACCAGCGACCGCATTCGAGACGATTTCGCGTCGGCCGGCATCATCGTGGAAGACACCCCGCAGGGTGTGCATTGGAGTATTGATGGCGAATAAGGCACGTTCCGGCGCAGTTCGAAAGTCACGCAAGGGCCCATCCGTGGGTACCGGCGGTCACGGACGAAAGTCGCTCGAAGGCAAGGGACCGACACCAAAGGCCGAGGACCGCGAGTATCACGCTGCCCATAAGCGCAAGAAGGCCGCCGAGCGGCTCACCGAGTTAAAGGGCCAGTCGGGCCGAGGTAACTCTCAAGGCAACCGCACGGTGCAGCGCGGCAAGAAGTCGGACGACACCGAGGTGGTCACCGGTCGCAATGCGGTCGTTGAGGCGTTGCGGGCGAAGATTCCAGCGACGGCGCTCTATGTCGCGACCCGAATCGAGGTCGACGACCGCGTGAAAGAGATCCTGTCGATGGCCACGAACCGGGGAATTCCCGTGCTCGAGGTCATGCGCCCAGAGCTCGACCGTCTTGCCGGGTTTGACGGAGTGCACCAAGGCGTTGCCCTGAAGGTTCCTGCATACGAGTATGCGCATCCGGATGACCTGCTCGAGATTGCCTCAGACTCTGGCGAGCCCGCGCTCATCGTCGCGCTCGATGGCATCACGGATCCGCGCAACTTGGGCGCGATCATCCGCTCAACGGCCGCGTTTGGCGGGCACGGAATTATCGTTCCGCAGCGCCGCTCGGTAGGCGTGACCGCCTCGGCGTGGAAGACCTCAGCTGGCGCGGCGGCTCGCTGCCCCGTCGCAATGGCTTCGAACCTGGTGAGCACGATCAAGTCATACAAGGAACAAGGCGTCTTCGTCATCGGCCTAGATGCAGGTGGAACGATGCCGTTGCCGGGCCTCTCGCTCTCGGACCGCCCACTGTTGATGGTTGTTGGCAGTGAGGGCAAAGGCCTTTCGCGCTTGGTCACCGAAGTCTGCGACGCGATTGTGTCGATCCCGATTTCAGCGACCACCGAATCACTCAATGCGGGCATCGCTGCGAGCGTCGTGCTCTACGAAGTGTCACGCTTGCGGGCATCCGCCGATTAGGTATTTCCCAGACTTCCCCGGCTACTATCGAGGGATGCTTTCGCCCGCGTTTCGTCGCGGGCACACCACGAACCCTCACGAGGAGTTAATTAAATGAGCAACATCAACTCGGATCGACCGACAAAAAACCAGCGCCGCGACGCAGCACGTGAATCCGCTCGCGAGTTCCGCAAGCAGCAGGTCAAGTCGGAGCGTCGTCGCAAGTTCCTGACTCAGGGCGGCGTCGCACTCGGCGTTCTCCTGATTGCCGGACTTGTCGGCCTCTCCATCTACACGGCTCAGCCCAAGCCAATCGTCTGGCCGGAGAACATGGCAACAGACGGCATCGTCTTGACTGAAGGCATGATTGCCGAGACATCCGCCGCTCTCGCGGACGGCGCTCTGCCGTTGACGCCCACCGAAGACCCGAACCTGCTGAACATCACGATCTACCAGGACTACCTGTGCCCGGTTTGTGGTGTATTCGATGGGACAAACCGTGAAACGCTCGCCCAGCTCGTCAACTCGGGCGCGGCAAAGCTGTCCATCCACCCCATCTCGATTCTGAACTCGAAGTCGGCTGGTACGAAGTACTCCACGCGTGCGGCCAATGCTGCGGCGTGCGTTGCAACCTACTCGCCCAACAGCTTCTGGGACTTCAACGAGGCAATGTTCGCGAACCAACCTGCTGAAGGCGGCCCCACGCTGAGCGACGACCAGTTGGCAGAGCTGGCAACTGGAGCCGGTGTTTCAGCTCCGGCCGAGATTGCGGACTGCATCAAGAACCGCACCTACGAAGGTTGGGTTGATGCCGAAACGAAGCGTGCCTTGACCGGACCCCTTCCGAACACGAGCGAGACCAACGTTACGGGCACGCCGTTCGTCATCGTCAACGGACAAAAATACGGCGGTTCAATCAGCGACCCGACCGCGTTCCTCGCGTTCGTCACTCAGATCGCTGGCGCGTCCTACTCGGCTAACACCGCGACCCCGACGCCGGCTCCGTAAAGAGTCATTCACTCAAGAACACACGGCCGCGTTGACTCGTGGTCGAATCGAAGCCCCGTCTCGCTCGCGCATTACGGGGCTTCGTCTTTGGATACACTTGGTGTCGTCTTGCGCGACGCGCGCAAGCCAAGCCGACTTGGCGCAATTGGTAGCGCACCGCTCTTGTAAAGCGGGGGTTGTGGGTTCGAGTCCCATAGTCGGCCCCACTTCGTAGACTCGTCGCATGGCTGACGACGCACTCCCGGACGACCATCGGTTGATGCTCGAGTTTGAGCGTCAGTGGCCGGTCGGCAAAGCCGGCAAGAGCGAAGCAATTCGCACACAGTTCGGCATGTCGACAGCGCGGTATTATCAAGTGCTTGCTTCCGTGATTTCGACGGAAGCGGCACTCAAGTTCGACCCGCTGTTGGTCAAGAGATTGCTTCGACAGCAGCAAGACCGACGCCGGTCACGAAACACTCGCATTACGCCACCCCAACGGAGCTAAGTCCCAAACATGAAGACTCCCACTGCTGAAGACCGCTTCGATAACGTGGCCGACGATCTCGACCGTGTCGGAGCGCACCGCGCACCGCGACCACGGCTCTCCGGTCTCGTTGCCTTTGCCTGGGCGGCATTGTCGACGCTCATCCTTGTTGGCGCTGGAGTCATCGCGATGGTTTTTGTCACGGGCACGATCAGTTTCAGCGGACTCTTGCCGGTTGCATCAACAACATCCGCGGCGACCGCGGCCGCAGGCGTCAGGCCCACCATTGATCCGAGCGTGCTCGTGAGCGTAATCAATGCAAGCGGGGTTGACGGGGTCGCTACCCGTGTTGCCGACCAACTTGCCGCCGACGGTGTGCTCATCGGCACGAAATCGAACTCTGCCGACATCGTTGAGAAGACCATGGTCTACTACGGTGACCCGGCTGTTGAGGGTGCTGCTCGAGGAATCGCACGTGCCCTCGGCGGCGGCGCCGAAGCAGAACGCACACCTGCATTCGCAGGGTCACAGGCGAAGATTTCGGTGGTCGTGGGAAGCTCATATTTCCAAACAGCCGCCCCGGTGGCAACGTCAACGCCGACAGAAACCGTTAACTGAATCGTTAGCAATTCGCGACAAAAATTAGCGAATTCCCCCTCTCACTCTCGATACGTGCGCCGGTAGTATCAGGCAACGGTGAGGGCACCTGCGTTCACCGGCAAACGCAGCAATGGGAGAAGAACATGGCGACTGGAACCGTTAAGTGGTTCAACGCTGAAAAGGGCTACGGCTTCATCACCGTAGACGGCGACGAGCAGGACGTTTTCGTTCACTACTCGGCGATTGACATGAACGGCTTCAAGGTTCTCGAAGAAGGCCAGAAAGTTGTTTTCGAGATCGGCACCGGCAACAAGGGTCCTCAGGCAGAATCGGTCAAACTGGCCTAGCTTTTCGCTGAAGAACTGTGCACTACTGGTGCATCTAACGCCGCTCAACGTTGAGCGGCGTTAGTCTGTGGAGGTGACCCGCACTCGGTTTGTGACCGCCGCCCTCATTACCGCTCTGAGTGCTGCCTCCCTCACCGGGTGCCTCGGCGGTCAGCCGGTTCCTACCCCGAGCTACACGTCGTCGTACAAGCAGCCTGATCCAACGGCTCTCGCACCACTGCGCGGCACGGTCATCTCGGCGGGAACGCTCGCGAACCCGTCGCTCGCTGCCAAGGTCGACAACCACGAAGAGGCGCGACCGCAATACGGACTGCAGTTCGCGGACATCGTGTTCGAGGAACTCGTCGAGGGCGGACTGACTCGTTACGTTGCGTTGTGGCAGTCGGACATCCCGGTGCAAATTGGCCCGGTGCGCTCGATTCGACCGATGGACCCCGACATCATCAGCCCTTTCGGCGGTATCGTCGCCTACTCCGGCGGGCAGCAACGTTTCGTCCAGATGATGCTCGATACTCCCGTCTACAACATCATCGATGGCAGCGAGGCTGCAGAGGATCTGCTTTACCGAACCAGCGACAAGGATTCGCCGCACAACGTTGGCGTCGCCGCGCAGACCATCATCTCTCAGCACCTCGACATGGCACCTCCACCGCAGATGTTTGCCTACTCTTCATCGGTCGAAACATCGTCTGCGGTTCGTGACGGTTCACCGGGATCCAGTGTCGACGTGCGATTCAGTGACGAGCGATACCCGACGTGGGTGTACGACGCGAGCGCCGGAGGATACCTGCGCTTTCAGGAGGCGAGCGTCGCCGACATGACGAGCGAGGGCACTCAGATCACCGCAACCAACGTCGTCGTCATGATGGTCGGGCTTGATTGGCAATACAGCCCGGTGCCCCGCACAATCATGGTTGACAGTGGCGAGGCTTGGGTCTCCACCGGCGGCAAGACGATTCACGCGACGTGGTCGAAAGATGGGCGCGAGTCGCGCATCCGGCTCGTCGATGATTTCGGGATGACCGTGCGCTTGGCGCCCGGAAACACGTGGGTTGAGATGCCACCGCGCGAAGACGGATCTGTCGCCGTCAACCCCTAGAGATCCCGAGCTGGAGTCCCTCTGGAGCGAGCGAACTGCAACAGTGTGCGAAACCGCCCGGTTTGCACTCTCGGCATGAGACTGCCAATATTGAATTAGCACTCAACCGAACCGAGTGCTAATTATTCGGTTCTTGATTCTGGTCCTAGGAGGGCTGAACACAACCATGGCAAAGATGATTGCGTTTAACGAAGAAGCACGTCGCGGTCTTGAGCGCGGGCTCAACATTCTCGCTGACACCGTGAAGGTGACGCTCGGCCCACGTGGTCGAAACGTCGTTCTCGAGAAGAAGTGGGGAGCGCCCACGATCACGAACGATGGTGTCTCCATCGCAAAGGAAATCGACCTCGAAGACCCCTACGAGCGCATTGGCGCCGAGCTGGTCAAGGAAGTCGCCAAGAAGACCGACGACGTTGCCGGTGACGGTACGACGACCGCCACGGTCCTGGCGCAGGCACTCGTTCGCGAGGGTCTTCGCAACGTCGCCGCTGGCGCCGACCCAATTGCACTGCGTCGCGGAATCGAGAAGGCCGTAGAGGCCGTTTCAGCTCAGCTGCAGAAGAACGCCAAAGAGGTCGAGACCAAGGAAGAAATCGCTGCGACTGCGTCGATTTCGGCTGCTGACGCGCAGATTGGTGCGATCATCGCCGAGGCTATCGACAAGGTCGGCAAAGAAGGTGTCGTCACCGTTGAGGAGTCGAACACGTTCGGCACCGAGCTCGAGCTGACCGAGGGTATGCGTTTCGACAAGGGTTACCTGTCGGCCTACTTCGTTACCGACCCCGAGCGTCAGGAAGCTGTCTTCGAAGACCCCTACATCCTGATCGTCAACTCGAAGATTTCGAGCATCAAGGACCTCATCCCGGTCATCGAGAAGGTCGCTCAGACGGGCAAGCAGTTGCTCATCATCGCCGAAGACGTTGAGGGCGAAGCTCTCGCGACACTCGTCGTCAACAAGATCCGCGGAATCTTCAAGTCGGTTGCCGTCAAGGCCCCCGGCTTCGGTGACCGTCGTAAGGCCATGTTGCAGGACATCGCAATCCTCACCGGCGGACAGGTCATCTCAGAAGAAGTTGGTCTCAAGCTCGACGCTGTCGACCTCGACCTGCTTGGTAGCGCCCGTAAGGTCGTCATCACGAAGGACGAGACAACCATCGTTGAGGGCGCCGGCGACCCCGAGCAGATTGCCGGTCGTGTCTCACAGATTCGTGCCGAAATCGGCAGCACCGACAGCGATTACGACCGTGAAAAGCTCCAGGAGCGTCTCGCAAAGTTGGCCGGTGGAGTAGCTGTGATCAAGGCCGGAGCTGCGACAGAGGTCGAGCTCAAGGAGCGCAAGCACCGCATTGAAGATGCTGTTCGTAACGCAAA
Organism: Microbacteriaceae bacterium; assembly: GCA_041303845.1. Lineage (GTDB taxonomy): Bacteria > Actinomycetota > Actinomycetes > Actinomycetales > Microbacteriaceae > RFQD01. The sequence goes on from JBFYOK010000002.1 coordinate 10,051, forward strand.
GGCTGCCGTCGAAGAGGGCATCGTCCCCGGCGGTGGTGTCGCGCTGATCCAGGCAGGCGTCGTTCTCGACTCCATGAAGCTCAAGGGTGACGAGGCAACCGGCGTGAACATCGTGCGCGTGGCAATCGAAGCTCCGCTTCGCCAGATTGCCATCAACGCGGGACACGAGCCCGGTGTTGTCGTCGACAAGGTTCGCTCACTCCCGAACGGACACGGCCTCAACGCCGCGACCGACGAGTACGGTGACCTCGTTGCTCAGGGCATCATTGACCCAGCCAAGGTGACGCGCTCTGCTCTGCAGAACGCAGCATCCATTGCGGCTCTGTTCCTCACGACCGAAGCCGTTGTGGCCGAGAAGCCGGAGAAGCAGGCAGCACCCATGGGCGGACACAACGAAGGCATGGACTTCTAAGCGTCGCCCCACAAACAAATCAGGTGTGGCCCCTCC
>JBFYOK010000003.1:0-2611 GCA_041303845.1 Microbacteriaceae bacterium
TCCCACAGAGTCAGTGCGCCGACGTCGTGCGCAGCCTTCGTAATGCCCGGCCCATCGGCCATGAAACCCGAACGGTATGCGACGTGACTCAGCAGGACGAGCGCGGTTTGCGGTCCGGCGACAGCTTTGACCTGCTCCAGCGTGACACCCGATTCCGGGTCCGCATCAATCCAGCGCAAGGTCATTCCTCGTTCAGCGGCGATGCCTTCGAGCAAGAAGCGATCGGTCGGAAAATTGTCGCTGTCGGCCACGATTTCGGTGCGCCGCGGATCCTCACGGAGCTGGGCATCTACGGCGGCGCGCGCAAGTTTGTAGAGGATCACACTGGTTGAGTCACCGACAAACGTTTGACCGGGGGCAGCGCCGAGCGCCGTGCGACCGATCTTGTCTCCGAGTTCGTAGGGCAAGCGCATCCATTCCTCGTCCCAAGAACGAATCAGACGCGTGCCCCATTCGTGCCGCAACACCGACTCAATGCGATTGATGGAAGCTCGAGCCGGGCGCCCGAGTGAATTGCCGTCGAAGTAGGCCACGGGCATGCCCGGCAAGTCGGCATCAGCACCGGACGTTCCAAAAAACTGATCGCGATACGTCGCGAGCGGGTCGGCCGCGTCGAGCTCGGCCGCGCGAGTAGCAAAGTCAGTCATCGTAAGACACCAATTCCTCGTGTGAGATTGTGCGGGTTCGGGTAAGTGCGGCTATCAGCTCGTCGGCTGATCCTGATGAGTCTTCCTCGACGGCAATAAATGAGCCTCGGTTTGACGGCAGCTTGACTCCAGTGTGCCGGGCCAGCCAGTCGCTGGACATGGATGCGAGAAGCCCCTCGGCATCGAGCCCGATCTCGTGCATCAGTTCGATTTCACGGGCGTTTATGCCCACGGGCAAATTGCCGTTTCCCAAGTCGGTTCCGTAGAGCATTTGCCCGCCAGCCTCGGTGAACCGCCAGGCGTTGTCCATGGCATACCCCAGCGCATTCGATTGCTCAGCATCGGGGGATCCGTACCCGTGAATGTCGAACGTGCTGATCCACGCCATTCCTCGAGCTACGCATCCGTCGAGCACATCGCGCTTGACGCTCTCGGTGAAGGGAGAGTGTGCGAGCACGTCGACACCGCCGTTGAGCGCCAATTCGGTCATTCCGGCACCTTCCGCATGGGCAACAACAACGACGCGATTGCGGTGGGCGACCGTGCAGATCGCCTCGAGGGTGGCGAGGTCGAACACTGGTCCCGCATTTGCGTGCAAGGTGACCTTGATGACGGATGCTCCGCCACGCAGCTGCTCGATCAAAGCGGCCTCAGCTTCGTCGGCACTCGCCACGAATCGCACACTGCCCGCAGGCGCCCAGGATCGATCGCTCGGGTAGCCGCCCGGGGCACTCAAGAACTGCCCCGCGTAGGCGACGGTCACGGAGTCTGCCATCGTGTCGGCGTGAAACGCACTTGTGACGGGCGAACCGCCGAGATCGAGCACGAAGCCCAGCGAACCCGACCGGCCCCGACCGCTGACGAGGTCGTCGACGTCGATGAGTTGCAGGTGTGTGTGGTGGTCACCGAGCAGAGGCAAGAGCACACCTACTTCTCCGGTGCTGGCAAGTTCGGCACGCACGCCGACCGATTTGGCTGTCATGGCGGAAATCTAACCCTGACCCGCCCACTCCGGCTTGGCGTCGCGGTCAGTGAGGCCGATTTCGGTGCGAATGGCGAACAGTTCAGGAAAGAACGTCAGATCGAGGGCGCGCTGCAAGAAACTCGCTCCACTTGATCCGCCCGTGCCGGTTTTCATGCCGATGACGCGCATGACGGTTCGAAGGTGACGGAATCGCCAGACTTGGAAGTTCTCCTCGAGGTCAACCAGTTCTTCGCAGGTTTCGTAGGCAGACCAGTTCTTTTCAGGGTCGTTGTAAATCTTCTCAAGCACGGGCATGAGTTCCGGCGTGAAGACCCACGCCCGTGTCACATCACGATTGAGAACGGATGCGGGAATCTCGTAACCGTGACGAGAGAGGTAACGCAGAAATTCGTCGTACAGGCTGGGCGATTCGAGGGCCTCGCGCAGCGCCGCCTGCTGTTCCGGCTTGGCCTCGAAAACGCTGAGCATCTTCTCGTTCTTGTTGCCGAGCACAAACTCGATGCAGCGGTATTGGTGTGACTGAAACCCGCTGGAGTTACCGAGTACGTTGCGAAACTGCGCGTACTCGCTGGGCGTCAAGGTCGCCAGCACTGACCACTGTTCGGCCATCGATTTCTGAATGTGCTTCACGCGAGCGACACACTTGAGTGCGTGTGAGAGGTCGTCGTTCTGCAGGTACACGCGCGCTTGGTTCAGCTCATGCACGACCAACTTCATCCACAGCTCGGTCGTCTGGTGCTGGATGATGAACAGCAGTTCATCCGGGTGCTCCGGCGAGCTCAACGGACGTTGCGCCGAAAGCAGCGTGTCGAGGTCAAGGTATCCGCCGTAGCTCATCCGGTCGCTGAAATCGGTGACGATGGTCTCTTCGATATCGCGCGTGTTGTCGTTGACGCCCATGTGAACCTCCAGAGGTAACCGGTTCACGCTAGCAAGTCGGTCGCGTTCTTCGTCAGTCTCCGTCAAAAGATTCTTGACC
>JBFYOK010000004.1:0-5169 GCA_041303845.1 Microbacteriaceae bacterium
AAGACCACGTTTGCCAAAGCAGTCGCGTCTCGTCTCGAGTGGCCGTTCGTCGAGGTGTTTCCGTCGCGACTTGCCGGCAGCGCAGAAGGGCTGGCGGGTGGCCTACGTCTCATTTTTGAAGAGATTGCCGAACTCGACCACGCCGTTGTCTTCATCGACGAAGTTGAAGAAATCGCGTCACAGCGGGGTGGCGAACCGCCGTCGGCCACTCAGGGCGTGACGAACGAGCTTCTCAAGCTCATTCCGGCGTTTCGCGAGAAGCCCGGCAAGTTGCTGATCTGTGCCACGAACTTCATTCGCGCACTCGACGATGCCTTCCTTCGACATGGCCGCTTTGATTACGTGATTCCCATTGGCCTTCCCGACACGGATGCCCGGCGGGCGATCTGGGCGAAGTTCATTCCTGAATCGGCCCCGAATATCGATGTCAAGACGCTCGTCGAGCGCAGCGAAGGATTTTCGCCGGCAGATATTGAGTTTTCTGCTCGCCAAGCCTCACAAACAGCGTTTGAAAAGGCGATTCTCGGCGGAGAGAACCTCGGGCCAGACATGACGGACTACCTCAACTCCATCGGGGCAACCAAGACCACGGTGTCTGCCGACGTTGCTGAGGCCTTCCGAGATGACATCGAGAATCTCTCGCGAACTTAATATGCGTGCAGGCGGGTTCTAGCGCCGCAAGAATGGGATTGGCGACGCGAGGGAACGCGCGACCTTCCGCGACCTTTAGTCCTGCCAGCTGAGAGCTATGGATGCAACCACCGTTTGGACAGCCAGGAATTCCACAAATTAATTTCAACGCGTGTACTAAAAAGTCTGTTTTTTTTCTTTGACTCTGTTGATTTTTCCGATAATGTTCGAAAGCCTGGGAATCTGCTAGGTATAATGACAAATCACCGATTATTCATAGACAAGGGAGTCTCATGAGTCAGCCCAATACAAACGGTGCGAGCCAGGCGAAAGCCGGCACCGTAGCGCCACCCAAGGTATTCAATTGGCGAACGGCGTTCAGCATCTCGTTCGCGTTCATTTCGCCCGTCGTAGCGCTGTACGGCATCTTCGTGCTCGTATTTGCGGCCGCTGGTCCTGCCTCATGGTGGGCTTTCGCTGCCGTGATGGTTGCCCAGATCATTGTTGCAACCGTGCTGGCCCTGATGGCATCCAAGTGGCCATTCGCCGGTGGTGTCTATGCATGGGCACGCCGAATCGGTGGTCGAACCTTTGGTTGGTTTGCCGGTTGGGCGTACATGTGGACACTGATGATTGCTATCGGATCGGCTGCGTTCATCGCGACGCTGTTCATTCCAGCGGTGATCGGGGTTCCGGCGTTCGACACCCCGACGCAGGTCACGGTAGCACTCGGCTTCATTCTCGTAGGTACCGCTCTAAACCTTTTGGGACAGAAGGTACTCAAAGTCGTCGGAATAACCGCAGTCATAATCGAGCTCGTTGGAAGCGTGGGGATTGGTGCTTACCTCCTACTGTTCAATCAGGAACAGCCAATCAGCGTCATTTTCGATAGCTTCGGTTCGGGCTACGGAGCTGGCCCGTGGATTTGGAGCGGCTTCGCTGCAGCAGTTGCATTCGTTGGATGGTCATTCGTTGGCTTCGAAAGCGCTGGAGACATCGCCGAGGAAGTTGAGAACCCTGAGCGTTCTGTTCCCAAGGCAATGATCTTGTCCATCACCATCGTTGGTGCTGTAGTTCTTTTCTCGGCCTTGGCCATCATCCTCGCGATTCCGAGCATTCCTGCGGTTATGGATGGCACGTCGCCTGACCCGGTAGCAGACACAATCATCTTCCACCTTGGCGAAGGTATTGTCGCTCCATTGTTCGCGATGTTCGTGCTGGCCTTCCTCGCCACCTTCGTAACGGCACAAGCTGCTGCATCGCGAGTTATCTGGGGATTCGCTCGCGACAAGATGATTCCAGGAGCCGGCGTTCTGTCGAAGCTTGCGGGCAAGAACAAGTCACCGGTGGCAGCTATCGTCGTTACCGGAGTTGTGTCGAGTCTCGTTGTTCTGACGAGCCTCTGGGGAACGGGGTACAACACCTTGGTGTTGTTCGCAATCGAAGGCTTCTACATTGCCTTTGCGTTCCCACTTCTCGGACTGTTGCGCAGCCAGCTCAAGCGCACGTGGATACCCGGGCAGTTCACTCTCGGTCGTTGGGAGTTCCCGCTGACACTGATTGCTACTGTGTGGGTTCTCTTTGAAATGGTCAACATCGCGTGGCCGCGTGACACGGAGGCTCCGTGGTATTCGCAGTGGGGCGTCGTATTGATCACGGCCATTATTGGACTGATTGGTGTGATTGCGTACTCGTCAAACCGTCGGCACATTCTTGGCGCGGACGTGGGCGTTGACGTTACCAAGTAACCTCAACCGGAAGGGAGCGGGTGCCACATCTGTGGCACCCGCTCTCTCCGCTGAGCAGCTTGGACACATCCGAAACGTCATTCGACTCAGTCGCCAACTTCCCGGTGACTGGAGTGACATGGGTCCGTTTGACCCGACGAATGAGGGCGATGACGCGTACCGGTACCAGCTCGCCTATATGGCTTACTCGCTGGCAGTCACGCAATACCACTATCTCCCCGCGCATCGTGAGCTCTTGCGCGACACCTTCCGACGACTGATCACAAAGATGCTTCGCCACGACGTGTGGGCCTACTGGGAGTTGACCAGTCGTGGCAGCAAAGTTATGAACCCCGATTTGACCGAACTCGTCGAGGGATGGGTAGACCCGGTTTCGAGCAAAAACGTTATGTACAGCGGGCACCTTCTCATGATGGTCAGCCTCTATGAAATGCTTTATCGCGACGGTTACTACGCTCAACCAGGTTCACTGTCTTTCGAATGTCGCCCACCATTTCGTGGCCTCGGTCCGCAGGATTTCGAGTATGACCACCACTCACTCGCGACGACGATTGCATCGCAGTTCTCACTCACACACGGCCTGGGCTGTGAGTGTGAACCCAACGGTGTCTTCGTCTATTGCAACCAATTTCCGATGTTGGGCTTGCTCAACTACGACCACGTCTACGGAACCAACATCGGTCGTCCGCTCCTTGAGAAATTTCGACGAGCTTGGGCCGAAAAGACCAACCTGTTCGACGAGACGAACATGGAAGACCTCCCTGTCTTCTACGCCGTTCAACAGGATGAAATCATCACCGAAGGCTCGACTGAGAACAAAGAGGCTGCTTCGGTAGTGTCGTGGGGCCCGCTGATTCACGTGTGGGAACCCGACTACATCGAAAAGCTCTATGCCGCGGTAATCGACGACGTACGCAAACCCACGGCTAACGGCTATTCCGTTCGTTTGGAAAGCTTTCACCGAACGCACCTCGAGTACCAGTCGGAGCCAGGCATCGACAAGGTCGATCCGATGATGCTCGGCGTTCACAATCACGGGATGCTCGCACTGCTCGCCTCGGAGATCGGTGACGCCGACACTGTCGAAAAGCTCCTCGCTCATGCAGATGCGTGCATGAATCCGACGTGGCGGGATGGCGGGCTCTACTACCCACGATGTGACGACCTCAACACGGAGAGCTATGTCACGTGCGTGATGGGTAACGCACTCCTTGGCTTTGCTCGTTTGAATATGCGCAATGGTTGGGCTGACTTGTTCAACCACCCGTGGGACGACGATGTGCTCAATCTTCCACAGCTCTTCGATGTTCCCTACCCTCGCGTGGTCGTGCTTTCGGCTCACTCCACTTCAGACACCGTCGACGCGACTCTCAGTTCAACCACCAACGCGGACGAGCCACTCAGCTTCCACGTGACGAACTTCGCGCTCGGAGGTGGCGTGGATTGCTTCCTCGATGGAGAACTCATTGGTTCGGTCGATGAATCGGGAGCCGAGCAAGGCGCACTTGGGTGGGATGCTGATCAGGGATTGATCCACGTTTCACTTGTGCTGACGGGCACGCAACGCTGTGAATTGCGTCGCCGAGTCAAAGCGGGTTAGCGCGTCTTGACAGCGTCGGGCAGGGGCGGCGCCCATCCCGACAGAATTTCGTAACCCACGTGCGCCGCTGCAATCCCCGTGATTTCTGCGTGGTCGTAGGCGGGACAGACCTCCATGATGTCCGCTCCGATGACGTTGAGATTGCCGAGTTCCCGGAGCATGAGGAGAAGTTGCCAACTCGCGAGTCCGCCGGATTCGGGCGTTCCGGTGCCGGGAGCGAATGCGGGATCCAGAACGTCAATGTCCACTGAAATATAGGCAGGACGGTCTTTCACACGGCTTCGGACACGCTCGACTGCAGCGTTGACGCCGTCAAGGTGAATCTCGTGGCTCCGCACGGTCATAAACCCGAGAACTTGGTCGTCCGACATGTCAGTTGAACCGTAGAGGCCACCCCGAATGCCAACGTGCGTGCAACCCTCTTTGTCGAGCAGACCTTCCTCCGATGCACGGCGGAACGGCGTGCCGTGCAAGTACGGCTGATCAAAGTAGGTGTCCCACGTATCGAGATGGGCATCGAAGTGGATGACGGAAATCTGACCATGCTTTTCATGCAGTGCGCGCAGAACGGGAAGTGAAATCGTGTGATCGCCACCCAGAACGAGCACCCGTGGTGCGATAGAGAGCACATCCCGAATGCCGTCTCGAATCGTTTGAATTGCCAACTCGATGTCGTACGGGTTGCACGCGATGTCTCCCGCATCAACAACCTGTTGCGCCAGGAACGGCCAGCGGTCGGCTTCGGGGTTGTACGGCCGCAACAGTCGAGACGAGTTGCGGATGTGGCTGGGTCCAAATCGCGCACCAGGGCGGTAGCTGACCGTGGAATCAAATGGGACTCCGACGACTGCGACGTCCGCGCTCGAAACGGTCGATAAATCGGGCACCAGACCGAAGGTCGGTGGAGCAGCGAATCGAGGCACCTGCGTCGTGGCAACTTGACCAATGATGTCGCCGTGCGTCACCCGTGGTGTCTGATCGCCCATCTACTCGCCCCTTCGATGCGTAATGTCTTCGACGATGGTCTTGGTCTGCGTGTAGGCCTCCACGGCCGACTCGCCGAGTTCGCGACCAAACCCGGATGCCTTTGTGCCCCCGAACGGCAGAGTCGGATGGAACACGCCGTACGTGTTGACCCACACCGTGCCGGCGTTGAGTTTGCGCGCCATGCGAGTGGATTGGCCAGCCGTG
>JBFYOK010000005.1:0-13733 GCA_041303845.1 Microbacteriaceae bacterium
CTTCGAGGTTGTCTACTGCTTGTGGCTTTTCGACCTTTGCAATGACGGGAAGGCGAACGCCCTCTTCGTCCATGATCTCGTGAACGCGTTCGATGTCCTTTGCGTCACGAACGAAGCTCAGAGCGATGAAGTCGGCGCCGAGCCGCAGCCCCCAGCGCAGATCGGCCTCGTCCTTTTCGCTCATCGCAGGAACGTTGACAGCAACACCGGGGAGGTTGATTCCCTTGTTGTTTGAGATTGGTCCACCAACCTCGACCACTGTTGTGACCGTCTTGGCATCGGCAGCAGTGACCCGCAAACCGACTTTCCCGTCATCAATAAGCAACGGATCACCAGGCTTGACGTCACCCGGGAGGCCCTTGTACGTGGTCGAGCTCAGTTCCTTGGTGCCAACGATGTCATCGATTGTGATGGTAAAAACGTCACCCTCGACAAGGTCGTAAGGACCCCCCTCAAACTTGCCCAGGCGAATCTTCGGGCCCTGGAGATCGACGAGCACGGCGACAGGCTGACCTAGATCAGACGCTGCTTTGCGCACATTGCGGTAGACCTCTTCGTGGACGTCGTAGGAACCGTGGCTCAGGTTCATGCGACAAACGTTGACGCCGGCCTCGATGATGCTCTTGATGCTCTCGTAGCTTGCTGTCGCTGGGCCAAGTGTGGCAACGATTTTTGCGCGTCTCATTGTGTGTGTCTCTCGTTGAAATAGGTGCCAGTTTCCTGGCGGGAGGGAGGGAGGGTAGAAGGCAAGACTATGACAGGGGGCGGTCGTGGGCACCAACAGGAGCAGGAAGCGACGTGATTCCCTGCAGGTATCGATCCACTTCGGCGGCCACAGAGCGACCTTCTGCGATTGCCCACACGATGAGGGACTGTCCCCGACCGGCATCACCTGCGACGAAGACGCCAGGTCGCGCCGTCTCAAACTTGGCTGAGCGAGCGACGTTTCCCCGTTCATCCAGCCCAGTGCTGTAAGTGGACTCAATCAGTGACGTTTCCGGGCCGGTAAAGCCTAAGGCCAGCAAGACGAGGTCAGCAGGAATAGTGCGCTCTGTGCCAGATTTCGGGATGCGCTTGCCGTCGACGTACTCGGTCTCCGCAACGCGGATGCCGCTGACTTGTCCGGAACCGTCGTTGACGAACTCGACCGTCGACGAGAGAAAGACTCGCTCGCCACCCTCTTCGTGGGCGCTGGCAACCTCGAAAAGGTTCGGCATCATCGGCCAAGGCTGATCTTCTGGGCGTTCGGTCGGAGGTTGCGTGCCAATGGCTAGCGTTGTAACCGACGCGGCACCTTGCCGGTGTGCCGTTCCGATGCAGTCCGCACCCGTATCACCACCACCGAGAATGACGACGTGCTTACCCCTCGCATCAATAATGTCCACACTGTCACCAGCAACGGTCTTGTTGGCAGGAACCAGATAGTCCATCGCAAAGTGAACCCCGTTGAGGTCACGGCCTGGAATGGACAAGTCCCTGGGGAGAACGGCTCCCGTCGCAATGACGACGGCGTCGTAGCGAGCGTAGAGCTGGTCCCACGTAATGTCGGTTCCAATGTTGACACCAGTGCGGAAAATGGTTCCTTCAGCCTCCATTTGAGCGAGGCGACGGTCCACGTGTGACTTCTCCATCTTGAAATCGGGGATGCCGTAACGAAGCAGTCCCCCAATGCGGTCGTCACGTTCGTAAACGGCGACTGTGTGCCCGACTCGTGTCAGCTGCTGAGCGGCGGCAAGGCCCGCGGGACCGCTTCCGACGACAGCCACCGTCTTCTCCGTCATACGGGTCGGGATGACCGGGGTCACGAGTCCTGCGTCAAACGCCTCATCGATGATGGATACCTCAACCTGCTTGATGGTCACGGCAGGTTGGTTGATGCTCAGGACGCAAGCAGATTCGCATGGGGCTGGACACAATCTCCCGGTGAACTCCGGGAAGTTGTTTGTTGCGTGAAGACGATCGATGGCGCCCTTCAGGTCACCACGCCAGGTGAGATCGTTCCATTCCGGAATCAGGTTTCCCAGCGGGCATCCTTGGTGACAGAACGGGACTCCGCAGTCCATGCAGCGTCCTGCTTGACGCTTGATGACACCTTCCTCGGTGCGCTCATAAACCTCGCTCCAGTCCATGAGACGAAGAGCGACTGGACGACGAGCGGCCGTTTCGCGTTCACGAGTGGTGAGAAAGCCCTTCGGATCAGCCACCGGTTACCTCCAAAATCTTGCGCCACGTTACATCGCCATCGGGGTCGATTCCGGAATCGGTTGCCTCTTGGCGAAGGTTCAGAACTGCTGCATAGTCGCGCGGGAGCACTTTCGTGAAGGATGACAGTGCCTCATCACCTGCGGCAAGAAGGCGCGCGGCAAGTGGTGAACCGGTCTCTTCGACATGACGGACGAGTAGGTCGGACACAATCATCTTGTCCGTCTCATCCAGACTCGTGAGCAACAGTTCCCCGGTCATGCGGCCCTCGAGGTTCACGTTTGAGTCGATCAGGTTGCGCACGTAAGCGACGCCACCACTCATGCCTGCGCCGAGATTGCGCCCTGATGAGCCAAGGATGAGCGCAAGGCCACCCGTCATGTACTCGAGTGCGTGATCTCCGACGCCCTCTACAACTCCGGTCGCCCCGGAATTCCGAACGAAGAACCGCTCGCCGACAATTCCACTCACAAACAGGTGACCAGATGTGGCGCCGTAGCCAATCACATTGCCAGCAACAACATTCTCCTCGGGAGCGTAGGTGCACGCCTCGTCAGGACGGACCACGATGTGCCCACCAGAGAGACCCTTGCCAACATAATCATTGGCGTCACCAATAAGCCGAAGGCTGATTCCTCGAGGAACGAATGCGCCGAAAGATTGCCCAGCTGCACCACGGAGTGTGATGTCGATAGTTCCGTCTGGCAGACCTTCGGCCCCAAAGCGCTTCGTCAGCTCATGGCCGAGCATGGTCCCTACGGCCCGTTCCGTGTTGCGAACACCCAGTTCGATGTTCACGGATGCACCCGACTCGAGCGCCTGTCGCGAAAGGTTGATGAGCTCGACATCGAAATGCTCTTCGAGATCGTGCTCTTGACTTCTTCCGTGCCTACGTGGCTCGTCAGCCGCGAAGGTTGGGCCAACCAGAATCGGTTCGAGATTTAGTCCATCTGCCTTCCAGTGTTCCACGGCGCGCTTGACGTTGAGCAGGTCGGAGCGACCAATTGCCTCGTCGAGGGTCCTGAACCCGAGCGCAGCGAGATACTCGCGAACCTCTTCGGCGATGAACTCGAAGAAGTTGATGACGAATTCGGGCTTGCCGGTGAATCGCTCTCGCAGCTCCGGGTTCTGCGTCGCAACGCCAACAGGGCACGTATCAAGGTGGCACACACGCATCATGATGCAACCTGACACAACCAGCGGCGCGGTTGCGAATCCAAACTCTTCCCCACCGAGCAGGGCGGCGATAATGACGTCACGACCAGTCTTCAGCTGCCCATCAACCTGAACGACAACACGATCGCGCATCCCGTTCAGCATCAGCGTCTGCTGAGCCTCGGCTAGTCCGAGCTCCCAGGGTGTTCCCGCGTGTTTGAGCGAGTTGAGTGGGCTGGCACCCGTTCCGCCGTCGTGGCCAGAAATAAGGATGACGTCTGCGAGTGCTTTCGAAACCCCGGCGGCGACCGCACCAATACCGTTCTGGCTGACGAGTTTAACGTGCACTCGGGCTGAAGGATTCGACCGCTTGAGATCAAAGATGAGCTGCTTGAGGTCCTCAATGGAGTAGATGTCGTGATGCGGTGGCGGCGAAATGAGACCGACGCCCGCAGTCGCGTGACGCGTGCGCGCAATCCACGGATAGACCTTGTTCGGTGGCAGCTGTCCGCCTTCTCCTGGCTTGGCGCCCTGGGCCATTTTGATCTGAAGATCTTCAGCGTGACTGAGATACATGCTGGTCACGCCAAAGCGCCCCGATGCGACCTGCTTAATCTTGCTTCGACGTTCCGGGTCAAGGAGGCGCTCAAGGTCTTCGCCGCCTTCACCGGTGTTACTCTTTGCGCCGATCTGATTCATAGCAATCGCTAGGGTTTCGTGCGCCTCTGGAGAAATCGAGCCGTAACTCATTGCACCAGTCGAGAATCGCTTGACGATGGAGGCCACGGACTCAACTTCGCTCAGCGGAACGGGAGTGCGCGACTCCTCGTCGAGACCGAAGAGCCCACGAATCGTCATCAAGTTCTGAGCTTGGTCATCCACCAATTTGGTGTACTCGCGGAAGATGTCGTAGCGACGGGTACGTGTGGAGTGCTGAAGCTTGAACACTGTTTCAGGATTGAAAAGGTGGGGTGCTCCGTCACGACGCCACTGGAACTCACCGCCAACCTCGAGTGACTCGTGTGGGTTACCAGGAATGCCGTCGAGCGGGTACGCGCTCAAGTGACGCTGACGATTCTCTTCCGCGATTGTTTCTATGCCGACACCGCCGAGTTTGCTCAACGTGCCCGTGAAGTATTCGTCGACGAAGGCCTGAGAAAGACCAATCGCCTCGAACGTTTGAGCTCCGCGGTAGGAAGCCACTGTTGAAATGCCCATCTTGGACATGATCTTGAGGAGTCCTTTGCCCAGTGCCTTGACAACGTTGGCACCTGCCTTCGTTGCAGAAACCTCGGTGATGTATCCCGTCCGCACGAGGTTCTCCGCAGACTCGACAGCGAGATAGGGGTTTACCGCGGAAGCTCCGAAGCCAATGAGCATCGCCATGTGATGCACTTCGCGCACGTCTCCAGCTTCGACAACAATGCCAACTCGCATGCGCGTCTCCGCGCGAATCAAGTGGTGATGCACGGCAGACAGCGAGAGCAACGAAGGAATTGGGGCGAGATCACGGTTTGAGTTTCGATCACTCAACACAATGAAGCTCACGCCGCGCGCGACAGCTTCCTCGGCCGCTTGGCAGAGTTCTTGGATCCGCGCTTCCATGGCCGTAGGCCCACTGTCCACACGGTAAAGACAGCTCAATGTGACCGTCTCGCGATTACCAGCAGAGTCCGTGAGGTGATCAATCTTGGCGAGGTCGACGTTGCCGATGACGGGGAACTCAACGTTGACCTGGTGCACGTGGGCCGGTGAAGCTTCAAGTAGGTTTTGTTCTGGTCCGAGGCCGGCCTGCAGGCTCGTTACAACCTCTTCACGGATTGCATCCAGCGGTGGGTTCGTCACCTGAGCGAACTGTTGCACGAAGTAGTCGAATAGCAATCGCGGCTTGTCGCTCAGAATCGCAATCGGTGTATCCGACCCCATGGCGCCGAGAGGCTCTTGGCCCGTTCGCGCCATTGGCGCGAGCATGATTCGCAAATCTTCTTGCGTATAGCCGAATGTGCGCTGGCGTCGGCGAACAGATTCAGGCGTATGCACGATGTGTTCACGCGGCGGAAGATCTTCGAAGTCGTACTGACCCTTCGTGAGCCATTCGGACCAAGGATTCAGCTCTGCGAGCGTTGTCTTGATTTCATCGTCGGAAATAATGCGACCGGCCTCGGTGTCTACGAGAAACATCTTTCCCGGCTGAAGTCGACCCTTGGCGACGACGGTCGCGGGATCAACATCGTGAACACCGATTTCTGAAGCAACAACGATCAGGCCATCGTTGGTCACCTGATAACGACCGGGACGCAGTCCATTGCGGTCGAGAGTCGCACCGACGAGTGTTCCATCGGTAAAGGCAATCGCTGCTGGTCCGTCCCACGGCTCCATCAATGCCGAGTGGAACTCATAGAAGGATCGGCGAGCTGGCTCCATGTTGGGCTGGTTCTCCCAGGCCTCCGGAACCATCATCATGATGGCGTGTGGCAGGGATCGACCAGCAAGAGTCAGGAGTTCAACGACCTCGTCAAACGACGCCGAGTCGCTCGCACCGGGTGTGCAGATGGGGAGCACGTCGCTGATGTTTCCCAGAACTTCAGATTCGAGTTGAGACTGGCGTGCTCGCATCCAATTTCTGTTTCCTTGAACGGTGTTGATTTCACCGTTATGGGCGATGAACCGGAACGGGTGCGCAAGGGGCCATGACGGAAAGGTGTTTGTCGAGTATCGAGAGTGCACGAGCGCAAGCGTTGAGGCGAAACGCTCATCGCTCAAATCTGGGAAGAAGGGCTCGAGTTGAAGTGTCGTAACCATTCCCTTGTACACGAGAGTCCGAGACGATAACGATGGAAAATATGTTTCCAACTCACGTTCAGCACGCTTTCGGACTCTGAATACACGGCGATCGAGTTCGAGTCCAGACACTTCCTGTCCTGGTGCGGCAATGAAGACCTGCTCAATGGCTGGCATCGAAGCAAGTGCGAGATCGCCCAGCACGCCTGGGGCCGTCGGAACGTCCCTCCAGCCAAGAAGAGAAAGACCCTCTGCGTGGACGATAGCCTGAATGCCCGCCTTCACCGACTCTCGAGCAGAAGCACCCGCGGGGAGAAAAACATTCCCGACGGCGTAGAAGCCCAGGGCAGGCAACTCGAACCCGGCGACCTCGCGAAGGAAGGCGTCGGGAATCTGCGTCATGATTCCGGCGCCATCACCGGTGCCAGCGTCAGAACCAACTGCTCCGCGGTGTTCGAGATTTCGGAGGGACCCCAACGCGACGTTGATGATGTCGTGCCCCGGGGTGCCTCGAAGCGTCGCCACCATCGCGAAACCGCAGGAATCCTTCTCCTCTGCCGGGTCATAAAGGCCGGTGGCTGAAGGCGTCAGACCAAAGCGCTGGTGCGGAAGTGCTAGCGACATGGAACCCTCCAAATATTTACGTACGTGAGAGGGACGACGGTGGCCCAGACAACAGGGATTGAACGAACGGATGTTCGCGAAAACTCCGCAGCTGACGGTAAGGCGGCGTGTGACGAGTCGAGAGGACTTACTTCTTGGGCTGGCTTGTGGCCGGCTTCTCGGACTTGCCCTTGCGAGCGACAGTGGCATCTTTGCCCGTTGACTCTGTCGTGCCTTTAGATTCTAGCGTCTTGGAGTCCTGACGATCTGCCGGTGCCTTGCCGGGCAAGTACACCGATTCCTCTGATCCTGGGTGACGACGTCCCTGCACGTAGATGATGATGAGACCAATCACTACGCCAACCAGTGCCGCCCAAATATTGGTGCGGAGTCCGAGGAACGTGCCGCTGGGATCAACCCGAATTGCTTCGAAAATGGAACGACCGACGCCGTACCAAATCAGATACAGCCCGAACGTTCGGCCCCAGCGCATCGCCACCTTGCGCTCGAGAAGAATCAAAACGACAGCCCCGAGAACGTTCCAGAGCATTTCGTACAAAAAGGTCGGGTGAAAGAGCGTTCCCGCCGGCAGTCCAACCGGGAACGCGGGGTTACTCAGTGGAATCTCAAGACCCCACGGCAGCGTTGTCGGAAGCCCGAAGAGCTCTTGGTTGAACCAGTTACCCAGGCGACCCATGGCCTGTGCGATGAGCAGGCCCGGTGCCACAGCGTCGGCAAATGACCAGAAGCGAATGCCGGCGAATCGAGTTCCCAGCCACGCTCCAACAGCTCCACCGAGGAGTGATCCGAAGATGGCGTTTCCGCCTTCCCAGATGTAGAGCGTTCGCCACAGGTCGGCTCCCTCATAGAAGTAGTCTCCGGGGTGCGTGAGCACGTGGTACACCCGGGCGCCAATAATGCCGATTGGGATCGCGAAAAGAACGACATCAAGCACAATCCACTTTTCGGCTCCACGTTGAACCAAACGGCGGTTCGTGAGCCAGGTTGCGAATACTATTCCGGCGAGAATGCACAGGGCGTAGGCATGAATTCGCAGTGGCCCCAGGTCGAAGTAACTCCAGGTCGGACTAGGAATGCTGGCGTGTGCCGTAGTGAGAAAGTTCAGCAAGAGAGACCCTAACAAGAGCAGTGGATGGTGTGCTTACTTGAGTCTAAAGGCGAAATGATTCGAGTTATGCGATCGTACGGCCGGACAGTTTTCCGGCAATCGCAGCGACGCCATCCACCCCACCGTCGGAGAGAGCTGTGACGATGGCTGAGCCAACGATGGCCCCCTCGGCATATTCCAGAACCTCTGTGACCTGAGACCTGCTACTGATGCCAACCCCGACACCGACATGTGTGGCGCCAGCATTGCGTAATCGCGTCACAAGACCGTGTGCCGCTGAATCTACGTCGGCGCGCGCGCCCGTGATACCCATCGTCGACACAGCGTAAACAAATCCACGGCTCAAGCGAATGGTTTCGGCGAGACGAGCATCCGTTGATGACGGCGCGGCCAAGAACACGCGGTCGAGACCATAGGAGTCACTCGCCTCGAGCCAATCTCCCGCCTCGTCCGGGATGAGGTCTGGCGTAATCAGTCCAGCTCCGCCAGCCTCCTTGAGATCGTGGGCAAACTTATCAACACCGTACTGAACGACAGGATTCCAATAGGTCATGACGAGCACGGGAGCAGACACTCGTTCCGTGATTGCCTTCACTGCAGTAAATGCGTCTCGTAGTCGGAAGCCGTTTGCCAATGACTTTTCCGTTGCCTTTTGAATAACTAGCCCATCCATCACCGGATCCGAATACGGGAGTCCAAGCTCAAGAATGTCGGCTCCGTTATCAACGAGTGTCACGGCCGCTTCGATGCTGTCCTCGAGTGTTGGAAAGCCGAGCGGAAGGTAACCGATGAGAGCCCCACGTCCCTCGGCACGGCAGGCGTCCATCGTTTCTTCTACACGAGAATTCATGCCGCACCTCCGTCGAGCAAGTCGAAGTACGCAGCAGCAGTCTCCATGTCTTTGTCTCCGCGACCGCTGAGGTTGACGAGGATGACCGACTCAGGACCCAGCTCCTTACCGAGTTCAAGCGCTCCGAAGAGGGCATGTGCTGTCTCGATTGCTGGGATGATTCCCTCTGTTCTCGCCAAAAGACGCATCGCATACATGGCTTCGTCATCGGTGACGGGTCGGTACTCAGCCCGTCCAAGGTCATTCAGCCAGGAGTGTTCGGGACCGACGCCGGGGTAATCGAGTCCGGCAGAAATGGAATGCGATTCGACTGTCTGTCCGTCGTCGTCTTGCAACATGTACGAACGAGCGCCGTGAAGAACGCCTGGGCGCCCCTTGCTGATTGTTGCAGCGTGTTCCGGTGTGTCCACTCCCTTGCCAGCAGCTTCGAAACCAAACAGTTTCACGGTTGGATCATCAAGGAAGGCGTGGAAAATACCGATGGCATTAGACCCACCGCCAACACATGCGGCGACGGCATCGGGCAAGGACCCAGTGAGTTCGAGGACTTGCTGCCGAGCTTCTTCACCAATGATCTTGTGAAAGTCACGAACCATGTAGGGAAAAGGGTGTGGTCCAGCAACAGTGCCAAGCAGATAGTGCGTGTTGTCGACGTTTGCAACCCAGTCGCGAAGTGCCTCGTTGATGGCGTCTTTGAGTGTTCGTGATCCGGTGGTCACGGGAACCACCTGAGCACCCAGCAGGCGCATGCGAGCGACGTTCAGGGCTTGGCGCTCCGTGTCGACCTCGCCCATGTAGACAATGCACTCCATGCCGAATAGCGCCGCTGCCGTTGCGGTTGCAACTCCGTGCTGCCCGGCACCAGTCTCTGCAATGAGTCGAGTCTTGCCCAGGCGTTGTGCAACCATGGCCTGGCCGAGGACGTTGTTGATCTTGTGACTGCCGGTGTGATTCAGATCCTCTCGCTTCAAGAGAATTCGAGCATTCCCGCCGTGAGCGGCAAATCGCGGAACCTCGGTGATGAGGGACGGGCGCCCGGTGTAGGTCCGGTGAAGATCAGCAAGCTCGCGCTGAAAAGTCGGATCATCCTTGCAAGCCTCGTACGCTTGCGACAATTCGTCGAGGGCAGCAATCAAGGACTCAGGGACGAAACGACCACCGAATTCGCCGAAATATGGCCCCTGTTCGTCACGTAACATCTAAGACACCGCCAAAAATTCGGTCAGGGTAACGAGAGGGTTACTCGTCACCAGAGCTTCGCCAACAAGCACTACGTCTGCTCCTGCAGAACGATAGTGCTGAACGTCCGCAGCAGTTCGAACCGCAGACTCGGCAATGCGTATTGTTCCCGACGGGACCAGATGCGCGACGCTGCCAAACAGTTCGCGGTCAAGTTCGAACGTGGACAGGTCTCTCGCGTTAACGCCGATAATCGCCGCTCCGAGGTCCACAGCAATCTTGACCTCTTCATCGGTATGCGTTTCCACGAGCACAGCCATGCCAAGTTCGTTGGCGAGCACATTCAGGTTCCGAAGGGTCTCCAGCTCAAGTGCGGCCACGATGAGCAACACCATGTCTGCTCCCGCGGCGCGCGCTTCAAAAACCTGGTATCGAGACGCAATGAAATCTTTCCGAAGAACGGGGACTGACACGCTGGCACGAACTGCAATGAGGTCATCGAGGCTGCCCTTGAACTTGCGTTCCTCCGTCAAGACGCTGATAGCGGATGCACCAGCGCTTTCGTAAAGCCTGGCTAGCGCCGCTGGATCCGCAATGTCAGCGAGATCCCCCCGAGAGGGACTGGCTCGCTTGACCTCTGCGATGATCTTGACATTTTCACCGGGCGCAAGTGCGGCGACTGAATCAAGTGCGGGCGGCATATCTAATGCACGTCGCTCAAGGTCCCTCAGCGGAACCAAATCTTCGCGCGCGATTGCGTCAGCAACCGAGCCGGCGGTGAGGTCGGCGAGCACCTAGTTGTGAGCCTTGGGCGAATACTTCGGTCCACGAACGCCGTAACCGGCCTTGGCCATAATCCAGCCCACGAGCAGACCAACGAGAAGGAGGCCGGCCGATGCTGCGACAAGCAAGGGCTGGTCAACCCAGAAAAAGTAGACTCCAAGCCCTACAGCGATGAGCATGATGATGACAGCAGTCCATGCTGCAGGTGAGTTTCCCTCGCCAGGTTCTTCGATGTCGTTGCTCATGGCTTACTCCTCAGCGTCAATAAAACGTCGAGTACCAGTCTAACAACTAGCCTGTTGGGTCAGTGCCGTGTGACAAGCGGTCCCAGGCCTCTCCAGAACCATCTATTCGTGAATCGGCTGCTGCTCGAGCTTCCGATTTTTCCGGCCTGTTGAAACGTGATGAGGCACTTCTCCAGTTCCACGCGGTCGCCAAACCGAGAACGGAAGCCAAGATGGCAATAGCGAAGCCTGTTGTAGCAACCGTGGGCCAGAGCGTGAGAAGAACCGAGACGGTTTGGGATTGCAATGAGTCCATGTCAGACACACCCGTGACACTGCTCAGAACAGCTTGAGAAGCGTTCAGCGGTGAAGCGAGCGTCGACATGACAACCGACACTCCGGCCACACCCAGGAGTGCGGCCACAGTCAAGGAAAAATATCGCCAGATAACGCTCGTAATCAGAAGGACGCCTGCTGATGCCAAAAGACCGAATGACAACGCCGCGATGACGCCACTCGCATCAGTCCCGGATACATCGATTACCGACCGTCCCACGCCTTCAGAAATCTGGATACGAAACCACGGTTGCGACATGGCAACGAGGACGACTACTGCCGCGGAGATGACCGCCAGAATCGTGGTGGAACGTGCGCGCCGCATCACACGTGCTTCAGTCGATTTGCGATTGCCACAGCACGCAATGGAGCAGCCGCCTTGTGTTCGGTCTCTTGATACTCCGATTCAGGATCTGAGTCGGCGACAAGTCCGGCGCCCGCTTGAACATGTGCAACGCCATCAATCAAGGTCACGGTTCGAATCGCGATTGCCAGATCCGCATCTCCCGACGGAGCAAAGTAACCGACGACTCCCCCGTACACCCCTCGGCGTGCGGGCTCAAGTTGGTCAATAATCTCGAGAGCTCGTGGCTTCGGCGCACCGGAAAGTGTTCCGGCAGGGAATGTCGCGCGAAAAACGTCGATGGGTGTTTTGTCCTCCGCGAGGTCGCCCTCGACGCTGGAAACGATGTGCATGATGTGACTGAACCGCTCGATTCGCATGAACTCAGTCACGTCTACCGTGCCGGGAGTGCACACACGCAACAAATCGTTCCGGGCCAGATCGACAAGCATGAGGTGTTCGGAGCGTTCCTTCTGGTCAGCAAGCAACTCCTCTTCAAGTCGGAGGTCGTCCTCTGGCGTTGACCCACGAGGTCGCGAACCGGCAATCGGATGCGTGAACACTCGTCCATCAATGACCTTGACCAATGCCTCTGGCGAAGAGCCGATGACAGAGAAGTTCTCGCCCCCAACCCGAGGCAACGACAGCAGATACATATACGGGGATGGGTTCAGACTTCGAAGAACACGGTAGACATCTAGTGGATCAGCCTCGCTGTGCAGGTCGAAGCGCTGCGAAACAACCACTTGGAAGACGTCACCCGCAACTATGTGGTCTTTCGCGGTCGCTACAGAGTCCAAGAAATCTATGCGGTCGGTTCGATACCGAGGAGTGACCGCAGACTCTAGGTCAATCACCGCCAGCGAGGGATTTGTCGGCGCAGCGAGTGAACGTTGAAGGTCATCGAGCCGTGCCTGTGCTTCCAGCCACAACTCATCGACGCCGGCACCGTCGTTGAGAACGTTAACAATGAGCGTGACTGTTCCAAACTTGTGATCGATCGAAATCAGATCGCGAGCAAAGCTCATTCCGACACCGGGAATGCCTGTATCGCTGGGAGGTCCGTCGGGAAGTCGCTCGAGTTGCCGCACCGCTTCCCAGCCGATGTATCCCACGAAACCACCAGTTAGGGGAGGCGAACCCGGGCGGAGAGGTGTCTGCCACATTTTGTACAGCTGTTCAATGGCGTCGACAGTGCCGCGCGGAACGGCCCCGCCGAATGCACGTTCAGCACTGAGGCCTGTGTCAATCCATTCGGCTACACCGTCGACCTCCGTGAGAACGCCGAAGGACGACGTGCCGACAAACGAGAAGCGTGACCAAATGCCACCCTGCTCGGCCGACTCGAGAAGGAACGTGCCTGGCCGTGATTCCGCGAGCTTGCGGTAGAGAGCGAGCGGTGTTTCCGCATCCGCAAAAAGTTCACGCGCGACTGGGATGATCTTGTCGCCCGCGTGAATCCTTTGCGCGAGTATCCCAAATGTTGTATCCGTCATGCGCCTGATTCTTCCCCAACGTTCACGAGCACATCATGTGTCTCGAAACAGGAGTGTTGCCCCGTGTGGCAAGCGGCGCCCGATTGGTCCACCGAGACGAGAACAGCATCCTCATCGCAGTCAAGGTGCACCGACTTGACGAACTGGACATGCCCTGACGTGTCCCCTTTGCGCCAATACTCACGGCGAGATCGTGACCAGAAGGTTACACGCCCTTCGGTGACCGTTCGCCTCAGCGCTTCAGCGTCCATGTATCCGAGCATGAGAACGACACCGGTCGACTCCTCTTGGATGATTGCCGGGATGAGGCCTTGGGAATCGAATCTGACATCGATCTCTGAGAGTAGTTTCATGAGTTGCGTACCAGGATTCCGTTCGAGGCCATCTCGTTCTTGACTTGGGAAATCGAAACCTCTTGTGAATGGAAGATTGATGCCGCAAGTACGGCGTCCGCGCCCGCGATGACTGCCGGAGTGAAGTCTTTCACATGGCCGGCACCACCGGAGGCGATGATGGGGACGGCAACGGCAGCTCTGACGAGGGAGATGAGCGCCGTATCAAAACCTTCGCGCGTGCCGTCAGCGTCAATCGAATTGACCAAAAGCTCACCAACGCCGAGAGAGACTCCACGCACGGCCCATTCGAGAGCATC
>JBFYOK010000006.1:0-4371 GCA_041303845.1 Microbacteriaceae bacterium
GACATGCCCGACGCCGGCGCTCTCGCGATCGGCACCCGTGCCGGAGTTCGCGATGTGGCACGCAGTTCCAACGGATTCCAAACCGACATGGGCCGCTGGAAGCTTGAAGCAGACGAGCCCCTCGTGCGCGCGCGCGGAGTTGCCGTTGCTCGCCCGGGTTTGAGCATCAATGTGGGCAACCCGCACGTCGTCGCAGCTCTCGCCGATGAGTCTGAGCTCGACTCTGCCGACCTCAGCGTGGCACCCATTCTCGACCCCGCACCCGTCGCTGGTGCCAACGTCGAACTTGTTGTTCCGCATGACCCGCTCGTGAAAGACGGCGTAGGGCGCATCCGCATGCGCGTGCACGAGCGCGGTTCCGGTGAAACGCAGTCCTGCGGCACGGGTGTCGTCGCCGCGGCACTCGCCACGCGCTATTGGGCCGGTGACGGCGCTCCAAACAACTGGCGAGTGGATGTTCCCGGCGGCACCCTCGCGGTGCGCATGTTCCCCGCAGAAGACGGCGAGCACGTTGCTCTGAGCGGCCCGGCCGATCTCGTCTACACCGGCACCATCGAGCTCGAATAGCTCGAATAGCTCGAATAGCTCGGCGCTAGCCCTCTTCGACTGCCAGCAGCCGTTCGATGAAGGGCTCAACGAGTGGTCGCGGGGCGTGTGCGGCCACCGTCACGCCAATCTCTCGAACAAAACGTTCGCCGAGTAGCGTCGCCGTCGCCAAGTCGTGTCGTTCGGCCGAGACGACCGACTCGGGCACGAGGGCCAAGCCGAGATCTGCAGCCACATAGCTTTGGATCACCGCGTAGTCGTCGCTGAAGACCGACCCCGACACCTCCACGTCGACGAGCGCCGCTTCGGCACGAAGGAGTTGGTCCATCGGGTCACTCTGCGAGGGGGAGAGCACCCACTTGTCATCGCGCAGGTCAGTGAGGGCAACATCTGTTGCGCCGGCGAGCCTGTGCGACGCTGGAAGCAGCAACACGAGTCGTTCGCGACGCAAGGGTCGATAGAGCGAGCCGGGCGGGAGCATCCGTTGCACGCTGTCTCCACCGAGCAGAATCGCAATGTCGAGGTCCATCGACGCCAGTCGAGTGATGAGTCGATCCGTCTCGGCTTCGCTCACCAGAATTTGTGCGCCCACGGCACGAAGCTGTCGAAGCAGCGGCGGCATGACGGATGCACCAACCGACGGAATCACACCCACGCGCAGTGGCTCCGGGGTGTTCGCGAAGGGGTCGCGGCCTCCCTCGCTTCCGCGAGCAATTGAGACCTCGCGTTCAGCCCGGTGTGCCAGCGACAGAATCGTCTGCGCGGTGGGCAGCAGCGTCTCACCGGCGGCAGTCAGGCGTGTGCCGGTTGCGTCACTCACAATGACCGGTGTTCCCAGCGCATTGGCCAAGCCTTTGAGATGGTGGGTAACCGTGGGCTGGCTCCACGCGAGCTCACGTGCCGTCGCGGCAATCGATCCCGTGCTTGCCAGGGAGGCCAAAGCGGCGAGTTGACGCATGTCGAGCATCGGCGCATCTCCCAACTGGTTGCATATCCTCTATGTAGGTTAGCGTCAACCAATCGTGCCCCGGCGCGAACGATTTGCCTATTGATTCAGGTTCGTCTCGACTTCGACCGCGTACACTCTCGAAGCATGACCGCTCAACGATTCTTGTCTCTGTTCACTGTCGGATGCGCAGCGGTAGCCCTCACGGGGTGCTCGATGATTCCCGACCTGGCTCCGGAATCACTCGCGGCAAACAGGTCTGCGTGTGAGTCCGTGACGAGCGTGTGGAACTCGCTCACGAGCGCACTCGATCCGACCGCGTTGACCAACGGTCAAGCTCTTCAGTCATCGAGTGAGACACTTGCGGGAATCCCTGACTTGATTCAATCGGCTATTGAGGGCAGCACGGATGCAGAACTCGACTCCTCGCTGACCGCGCTCAAGGAGCAAATCGATTCACTGAGCACGGGCGCACAGGTCGACGTTGCCAGCATCGCCGCAGCCGGTGCGAGCCTGGCGACCCGTTGTGTTGTCTTCGGCGTGACGCCAAACCTCACTCTGCCGGGCATGTAGGTCGGCGGCCAGGTGCAGCAAGCGACCACGCTCTTGAGCACATTCGGGCACATCTTTGAGAAGATTTCGGCTGTGCTGACAGGCAAGCCCTAGAGATGCAAGGTCTGCACAATGTCAGTGGCTTGCGTGAAAATGACCTCACGGAAGCGAAAGACGCTTTCAGCTTGGAACGATGGGCATTTCGAATGGACGACGAAACATCGGGCGCGCCTTCCGCGAGGTGCACCAACGACTGCATCTGTGGCGAACGAATTCAGTGCGTGATATCTGATCTCATCACGGCTTACCGTCGCGACCACAATCTTTCGTCTAACCATGAATTCTGGACGAATCAGCGTGTCGCTAGTCTCTTGTCTCTCGCGAGCGAACCTCAGCTGGAAGAAGACTAAAGCGCACGCACCTCGATGACACGGAAACCCTTGTAGTGGTCTCCGCGTGTCACGAGGTGCGTTTCTGCAAACTGGCTGGAGAGCCAGGCGACAAGTGAGTCCGCACCGAGGTGTTTGGCAACCACGAGGTATGCCTCCCCGCCGGAGACAAGGCGGGGCAGCCACTTTTCCAACATTGCGTGCAACTCAGCCTTGCCCACACGGATAGGCGGGTTTGACCAGATGGCCGCGAACCGCACGTCATCAGGAACGTCGTCCGGTGACGAGACCTGGATGTTCGAGCACTCCGCACGCGCGACGTTTCGCCGCGTCAACTCGAGAGCTCGTTCGTTCACATCGACTGCCCACACGCGCGATGCGGGCGACTCGAGTGACATGGTGATCGCAATGGGGCCCCAACCACATCCGAGGTCGAGTAGATCGCCGGCGGCAGGAGCCTCAGGAACAATGCGCAACAACGCTTCGGTTCCGGCATCGACGTGGTCCGGCGAGAAAATCCCACCTGCTGTTTCGACGGTGAGGTCACGCCCACCGAGGTGAACCTGAATCTCCTTGGGCGTGAAGTTACCAGCGGGGGATGCGCTGAAGTAGTGCTCTTGGCCGTCGGAAGTCACGGCAATCAGACTACCGACTTGCTAGAAGCTGCTCAGTCGGCCTCGACCACTGGCGACGAGGTGACGGCCGGTACACACGGCGGGCTGAAACGGACACTCGTCGAGCACGATCACCGCGTCGGTCAGTTGAGCGTCGTACGGGGCGGTGTCGCCCGGCGAAACACCCGCAGCTTTGATCGCCTCAAACAAAGCGCGCCCGCGGTCGACTGCAGTGGGTTCATCCCCGTCAATCGGTTCGCCCCAGAGCCATTGAACGATGGCTCCATCAGCGTCCCCACGATGAACGTCGAGTGTGTAACCGCAGCCCGGCGTGCTCAGCACGTCGACCAGTTGGTGTGAAAGTCCGGCCAACTTCACGAATCCTGTCTATCCCATTAATGTCCCTAAAGGACCCTATCGGATAGTCAGTCAACTCCCAGCCACTGACACTCGACCCGTCAGCCAGGCGTGGGGGGTTTCTACTAGAGCAGTTCTCGGATCTCAACCTTGAGCGCATCGGCAATCGAATACACGTTTGCGAGCGTCGGGGAGTAGCGAGAGTTCTCGATGCGGTTGATCGTCTTGCGGTCGACACCGGCCTCGCGCGCGAGTTGTTCCTGTGTCAGCCCACGTGACTTACGAAAATCGCGGATGCGCGAACCGAACTCTTCGAGTCGCTCGCCGTGTGCTGCGCTGCGGGGAATTGCCATGGGAGTGTCCTTGGATTTTGTGAAGCGTTGACGAGTGAATTTTCACACGCGTACCTGCAAGGTTCCCCGCAAACCTTGCCTACAGGCTACGACGCGGTCACAAAGAATAAAAAGTCTTGATTCCACTAGTCGGGGAGAACTACAACTTTAGGTCCCGTTCGCGACCTTCATCAAGGTGAAAGGCACTCAACGCAGGCACGCATTACTGCGTGATGAAACCGACCTGCAGGTTCCAGGAGCCATCGGATCCCACAACGAGCACGAGCGGCCCGGCAGGGAAGTCGACTTGCCCAGTCCACCAGCCGGTCTGGTTCGTCAGCACATCGGCCTTGGGGCTGTTTCCCGAGAATTCCGTGAGGCTAAATTCACCACTGGCGAGCGATTGAACCGTGAACGGTCCGGCAGCACCTCCGTAAAGCAGCACGTCATCCGAAGAACCGGAACCGATGTCCATCGATGCAGTGGCGACGGGAGCGAACTCGACGGTCCAATTGCCCGAGGAGGTAATCAGAATTGTCGTGGGAATTGCGCCGACCTGCGAGGACAGTCCGTAGGCAACGGTTCCCTGGTAGTCACCCTGCACGTCGACGAGTGTGCTCATGGACTTGCCGAAC
>JBFYOK010000007.1:0-4344 GCA_041303845.1 Microbacteriaceae bacterium
CCACCAATTGCACGCCCAGCTCCGCCGATGCCTGCTTGTGATTCGCGCCACTCGATGAGGTCCGCTGGAATCTCTTGCAGATACCGGCTCGGCATAGCCAGGTTGGTTTGTCCGAACATGGCGCGCTGCATGGCGAGCGAGAGATGCAGGAAAAGTCGCGCGCGCGTAATGCCGACATAGAAGAGGCGTCGCTCTTCGGCTTCTCCACCAGGTTCCATGGCCGCCATGCGGTGGGGAAGAAGTTCTTCTTCGATGCCCGTGATGAACACCGCGTCGTACTCGAGGCCTTTTGCGGTGTGCAGGGTCATCAAGCTGACAGAACCGCTGGAGTCGTCGAGTTCATCGGCAGCAGCGACGAGCGAAACCTCGGTGAGAAAGTCAACGAGCGTGCTTTCCGGGTTGTTCTTGTCGAACTCTTTCGTGACCGCCAAGAGCTCTTCAACGTTTTCGGCTCTCGCTTCGTCTTGAGCGTCACGGGTCGCGCGAAGCGCGACGACGTATCCCGTTTGTTCGAGGAGCATCGTGAGCAACTCGCCCACCGATCCCTGGGCAGCCAGTGATTCGGCTTCGGTGAGCAGCGCATCCAGGCTTCGAATCGCACCGGAGACCTTCGGGCCGAGGCCCAGTCCATCGGCAAACTTCAATGCCTCTCGCAGGGTGATGCCGTTTTGATCGGCGAACGATTGAAGTTGCGCCTCGGTCGCCGGGCCAATGCCTCGCTTCGGAGCGTTCAGAATACGTCGAACGGCGAGTGCATCCGCCGGGTTGGCTACCGTGACGAGGTAGCCCATAACGTCTTTAATTTCGGCGCGCTCATAGAACTTGGTGCCACCGAGAATCTTGTACGGCAATGCGGAGCGAATGAAGATTTCTTCTAGCGCGCGCGTCTGTGAGTTCGTGCGATAAAACACGGCGATGTTGTTGTACGGCAGGCCGCGCGCGTGCAACGCAGAGATTTCGTCGACGACGAACTGGGCTTCATCGTGCGCACTGAACCCGGTGAACCCGATGATCTTGGCTCCGTCGCCACCGTCCGTCCAGAGTCGTTTCTCTTGGCGATTGAAGTTGTTGCCGATGACGGCGTTGGCCGCATTCAGAATGTTCTGCGTGGAGCGATAGTTCTGCTCGAGCATGACCACGTGTGCGCCGGTGAAGTCACGTTCGAACTCGGCGATGTTGCGAATGTCTGCACCGCGAAATGCATAGATCGACTGGTCGGAGTCACCGACGACGGTGAGGGATGCCCCGGGCAAACCATCGTGTGTCTCACGGGTGAGCTCGTGAATGAGTGCGTACTGGGCGTGGTTCGTGTCCTGATACTCATCGACCAGAATGTGCCGGAACTTCTTGCGATAGACATCGGCAACGTGCGGAAACGCGCGGAACAAGAACACGGTCTGTGCAATCAGATCATCGAAGTCGAAGGCGTTAGCCGAGCGCAGCGAACGCGTGTACTCGCGGAACACGGCCAGGAACGCGGCCTCGTTCTGATCATCCGGATTCACCGACCGAGCGAACGAGTCGACATCAGCGAGCTCGTTCTTCAAGCGAGAAATCTTGCCCGCGACGCCCGAGACCGTAAGCCCGTAGGATTCGCCATCGAGATCCTTGATGATGCGCTTGATGAGCGTGCGCGAGTCGTGAGAGTCATAGATGGTGAAGCTTTTCGTGAAGCCAAAATTTTCTGCTTCTCGGCGAAGGATGCGCACACACGACGAGTGGAACGTCGAGATCCACATTCCCTCGGTGGCTGCGCCGAGCAGATGTTCGGCACGCTCGCGCATTTCGGCCGCAGCCTTGTTTGTGAACGTGATGGCCAGGATCTGGCTAGGCCACGCCTCGCCGTTTCGAATGAAGCTCGCGATGCGGTGCGTCAGCACGCGCGTCTTGCCCGATCCGGCACCGGCAACAATCAACAAGGCAGGCCCGCGATAGAGAACCGCCTCGGCCTGCTGAGGGTTCAACCCGTCGAGAAGCGGGTCAGTGTTGGCGAGGTCGGTCATAACCTACGAAGTCTAAACCGCGACCACCGACGAGCCACTTCGGCGCACGCAGTCGATTAGAGAGTTTCGCGCACGTCGATTGCGAGGTCGGGATAATCGGCGAACACGGCATCGACACCCGTCTGCATTACGGCTCTCCACGCGGTGGCGTAGTCGCCAAACGCATTTTCGTCATCACCGCTGCGAAACGGCAGGGGCAAGAACTGGTTCTCCGGTCGCAGAGTCCAGGTGAAGACCTTGAGCCCGAGCGCGTGCGCACGACGAACCAATTGGATGCCCCGCGAAATGTCCCCCGTGCGCGGATCGATGAGGAACCGTGCGTCGACGCTAATCCCACTCATGCGACCCATGAACGCTTCGAGCCCGCCCTCGGAGATCTCATCCGCATAGGTCAACGCGGGCACACGTTCGGCAGCCGCCCAGACGAGTTCGTCGAAAGCCGTTGCGCCGTGCTCGAGCAGATAGACGTGCGCTGCACCGAGTCCGGCGTCGCGCATCCTTACGAGAATCGATTTCTCGAAACTCTCGATGACGAGACGCTCGTTATTCGCAGCCCATCCGCATTCGTCGAGGGCGCGGGCGAGCAGGTCGTCGAGCGGGAGTGCTTCGTCGTCAAAATATGTCGCGTGCTTGATCTCGATGCACACGCGTGTCGCCGGGGCCTTTTCGTCGATGAGCCGCAACAAATCGGTGAGCCGCAAAATCTCGAACTGCCCGTCGAATTCGGCACTGGCCGGCCGCAGGTCAGTCAGACGCTCGCGGCACCGCAGGGTCTGCAATTCGGCCCACGTGAAGTCCTCGACGAACCATCCGTCGAGCGGTTCGTTATCGACAATCTTCACCGTTCTGCGGTCAGCAAAGGCCTCAACGTCGGCCACGTTCGTTGTGCCGGAGATTTCGTTTTCATGCCGGATGACCAAAACCCCGTCGCGCGTCGCAACAACATCCGGCTCAACCATGTCGCAACCCTGCTCAAATGCCAGTTCGTAGGCGGCCCGAGTGTGCTCCGGGCGGTAGCCACAGGCACCCCGGTGGGCAATCACAAGTGGAGCATCGGTCACGCCTTTACTTTAACGCGCACCACGTTCACTCGACTCTCAGGTTTTTGGGTGCGTTCCCTCTCTAAACTGTCAGCAGTTGGTTTGCGCGACTCGCGCGACAAACTCACCCCCTCAACAACGAAAGGTTGCATACGGCAATGGCGAATCCCGCATATTCCCGCAACAAAGGCTTCATGTCTCCTCCGCGCGAGATGTCAGCCGAAGAACTTCAGGCGATGTACAACGCGCCCGCCGCGTCGGCGACCCGCGCAGCAGCACCCGCCACTCCTCAGTCAGACGGTGGTGCCGGTTCAACGAACACGGTTTCCGGTCTCGCAATGTCCATCGAAGGCACGATGGCGAAGACGTTCGGCATGTTCGCGCTCCTCGTCGTCGGTGCAGCCGGAACGTGGACCCTCACGAATGCGAACCCCGCCGCAGGTTCTGGCGCCATGATCATCGGTGGTCTCGTCGGCTTCGTGCTCGCCATGGTCAACATCTTCAAGCGTGAGCCCTCAGCTCCGCTGATCCTCATGTACTCACTTGCTCAGGGTGTCTTCCTCGGTGCACTGTCGGCCTTGTTCGACGCGCAGTGGAACGGCATCGTGTTCCAGGCTGTGCTCGCGACGCTCACCGTCGTGGGTGTGACACTCGCACTGTTTGCCAGTGGCAAGGTGCGCGCATCCGCCAAGGGAACCAAGGTGTTTCTCATCGCGATGGTCGGTTACCTGTTGTTCAGCGTGATCAACATGTTCCTCGTCATGTTCGGTGCAATCGACAACCCGTGGGGAATCAGCGGCATCAGCGTCTTCGGCATTCCGCTCGGTGTGATCATCGGAATCTTCGCGGTTCTGCTCGGCGCCTACTCGCTCGTTCTCGACTTCGAGTTCATTCGTAACGGTGTTGCAAACCGCATGCCCGCGAAGTACGAGTGGACCGGTGGTTTCGGAATCATGGTGACGGTCATCTGGCTGTACACCGAGATTTTGCGACTGCTCGCAATTAGCCGCAACTAGTTGAGCGCATGGGGTGACGCGAGCGACTTCGCTGCAGACACGCCCTATTGCTCAGACAGTTGAAAAGGGCCCTGACTCATTGAGTCGGGGCCTTTTTCTACTCCCATTCGATGGTGCCCGGCGGCTTGCTCGTCACATCGAGCACCACCCGGTTCACGCCCGCTACCTCGTTGGTGATGCGGTTCGAGATTTTGGCGAGCACGTCGTAGGGAACACGCGTCCAGTCGGCGGTCATCGCGTCTTCACTCGAGACCGGGCGCAACACGATTGGATGACCGTAGGTTC
>JBFYOK010000008.1:0-11291 GCA_041303845.1 Microbacteriaceae bacterium
GGTGCCAAAAGCGACGAGCCCAGTTCCGGTAATACCGACCCCGTTGGTCACCGTCGCGTTGGAGCTCAGTGTGCGCCAGGCAGCGGCGGCGTCGCGAACACGATGAGGCCCTGAAAATGTCAGCCGAATGAGCTCGCCGTACCCGACGATTCCGGCTCCCCGGCGACGCCAGACGAGAGGCACATCGTGATCGAGAATCTCGGTGAGTGGCGGAGCCGACGACAGCGTTGTCGTCGTCACAACGAGGTGTCGTGCGCTCAAGTCGGTCACGCGCCCAAGCCTACGCTCGTCACGCGCAAGTAGACTCGACGCATGGGTTCTGCCGACTTGAGCAAGAAGCCCGACGAAGTCGCCGCGATGTTCGACGGCGTTGCGGCCGGGTATGACCGAACGAACGCGATTCTCTCAGCGGGGAATTCTGCGTTGTGGCGCATCCAGACCACTCGAACCCTTAATCCGCAGCCGGGTGAGCGCGTGCTCGACCTCGCCGCCGGAACCGGAACGTCAAGTGCAGCGCTCACAAAGACCGGCGCACACGTCGTTGCGACTGATTTCTCGCCCGGCATGCTTGCGGAGGGGCGTAAGCGACTCGCGAGCAACGCGCTCATTGAGTGGGTGCAGGCAGACGCCATGAAGCTGCCATTCGCCGACAACGAGTTCGACGCAGTGACAATCAGCTTCGGACTACGCAACATTGTCGACCCGCACAAGGCGCTCGCCGAGATGTTTCGCGTGACGAAGCCCGGCGGTCGCATCGTTGTCACGGAGTTTTCGCATCCGGTCAACGGATTTTTCAAAGTTGGCTACACGATTTATCTGCGCCGAGTTATGCCGCTGTTTGCCAAGCTCGCGAGCACGAATGCCGAGGCATACACATACCTGGCCGATTCCATCGCCGCCTGGCCTGACCAGCAGACGTTGGCGAGCTGGGTGCGCGACGCCGGCTTCCATAAAGTCGGGTTCCGCAACCTCACTGGGGGCATCGTTGCGATGCACCGCGGAGTGAAGCCGCTCTAGGCTTTACCCCATGGCCCCTATATCTCGATTCAGTTTGCGTGATCGGCTGACCGCCGTGCCCGCACTGAAGGGGCTGGCTTCGGCCGTTGAGGCTGGCGTTCCGGTGGTCGAAGCCGAAATCGCCAAGAACGTCACTTTCGCCGATGATGTTGCCGATGCGGCGGGCCGTTATCTGCTGGATGCGGGTGGAAAGCGCATGCGCCCGACGCTCGCCATCCTTACCGCACAGCTCGGTGATGGGCTCAACGCTGACGTCACGCTCGCGGCCGCAGCCATCGAGCTCACGCACCTCGCTTCGCTCTACCACGACGACGTTATGGACGAGGCTCCCATGCGCCGAGGAACTCCGGCGGCGCACACCGTGTGGGGAAACTCGATCGCCATTTTGACCGGCGACCTCTTGTTTTCGCGCGCGAGCACGATGATGTCTCGTCTAGGCGAACGCGCCATGGCCTTGCAATCGTCGACGTTCGAACGCTTGTGTGTCGGCCAGATGCACGAAACGGTGGGTCCGAAGCCCGGCGAAGATGCCGTCTCGCACTATCTGCGCGTGCTCGGCGACAAAACGGGCTCGCTGATTTCGGCGGCCGCCCGTGCCGGAGTCGAGTACTCAAACGGCCCGAAAGAATTTATTGATCCGCTCGTGAACTTTGGCGAGAAAATTGGCGTGGCCTTCCAGCTCGCCGACGACGTGATCGACCTTGCTCCCGCATCAGATGCCACGGGCAAAAAGGCCGGCACGGATTTGCGCGCAGGCGTTCCCACCCTGCCGACGCTTTTGCTTGCTCAGTTGGCCGAGACCGACGCCCAAGCCAGTGCACTGCAGCAACGCATCGCGCACGCGGCGTCGGTTGACGGCACGGACGCGGAACTCGAAGCCGTGACCGCCGAACTGTTCGCGCATCCGGTGACACAGGCAACGCGTGATGAGGCCCGACGTTGGGCCGCCGATGCGGTCGAGGGCTTGAACATCCTGCCCGAAGGCCCGGTCCACACGGCTTTGAACCTGTTTGCCGAACACGTCGTTTCTCGTACTGACTAAGATTTCACCCGTGCCAAAACTCCGTCTCGCCGTGGTCGGCGCTGGTCCTGCAGGTATTTACGCGTCTGACATCGTGCTCAAGGCGGAACGAGACTTCGACGTCTCGATTGACCTGTTCGAGCAGCTCCCGGCTCCCTATGGTCTTGTTCGTTACGGCGTTGCGCCAGATCACCCGCGCATCAAGGGCATCATCTCGGCATTGCGCGAGGTGCTCGACCGTGGCGACATCCGCATCTTTGGCAACGTTCGGTACGGCGTTGACATCACCCTCGATGACCTGAAGCGTCACTACAACGCGGTGATTTTTTCAACCGGCGCCATCAAGGATGCCGCACTCAACATTCCCGGAATCGACGCGCACGGCAGCTACGGTGCAGCCGACTTCGTGAGTTGGTTTGACGGGCACCCTGATGTGCCGCGCACGTGGCTGCTCGAAGCGACGTCGACCGCGGTGATTGGTAACGGAAATGTCGCACTCGACGCGGCGCGCATGTTGATCAAGCACCCGGAGGACCTTCTCGTGACTGAGATTCCGGACAACGTCTACCAGGGGCTGAAAGCGTCGCCGATTACCGACGTGCACGTCTTTGGTCGTCGCGGACCTGCGCAGGCGAAGTTCTCGCCGCTCGAGTTGCGTGAATTGGGCGAACTTCGCGACGTGGACATGATTGTCGCTGACGAAGATTTTGAGATTGACGAAGCGAGCCAGAACGCCATCGACACGAACAAGCAGGTATTCGTGCTCATGAAGGTCATGAACGAGTGGCGCACACGCGAGACGGGCAAGGCCAGTCGCCGACTCCACATGCACTTCTATGCGAAGCCGCTCGAGGTGGTTGCTGACGAGAATGGCGCAGTGTCGGCGATCCGCTATGAACGCACCGCGCCTGACGGCAAGGGTGGAATCGTCGACACCGGCGATATTCGTGAGATTGCCATCCAATCCATTTATCGCGCTGTGGGGTACTTCGGGTCTCCGCTCGATGAAATCCCGTTTGACGATCAGCATGGCGTGATTCCGAACCACGAGGGTCAAGTTGTCGACGCCGACGGCAAACAGATGCCCGGGCTGTATGCCACCGGATGGATCAAGCGCGGGCCGGTCGGTCTCATCGGTCACACCAAGTCAGACGCGATGGAAACGGTGAGACACCTCATCGAAGATCGCCCAACGTGGTGGCAGCCGTCACACCCCGAAGAGGGCGAGATTGTCGACCTGCTCACCGGGCGCGGTGTGGAATTCACAACCGTCGATGGTTGGGCAGCACTGGATGAGCACGAACAGGCCCTCGGTGCAGCTCAGGGTCGCGCGCGCATCAAGGTCGTTGATCGTGACGAGATGATTCGTATTTCGCGCGGTTAGCTAGTCCGTCACGCCGAGGAGCTCGGCGACTCCTGCCTCGAATACCTCGTGGTGCTTCTGTACGTCGTCCGACGTTGTGGTCGGGCACATCAGCGCCATGTTGTGAAACGGCGTGAGCAAGATGCCGCGGTTCGCGAGGTAGAGGTGCAGGTAGTCCTCGAGGTCGCCATCCGCGCTCTCGTGTGAAGCGGTGCCGTTGATTGGGTACGGCTTGGCAAAGCGGTACTCGGCCCGGCATCCCAGTTGATTGATTGACCAGGGCAAATCGTACTTATCGAAAATCGCCTGCACGCCGTTCGTGAACTCGGTGGCCGTCGCGATCATGGTGTCGAACGCGTCCTCGGTCAGCACGTTCTCAAGAGTCGCACGCATGGCTGCTACCGACAGCGGGTTTCCGGCGAGTGTGCCTCCGACTCCACCCATGTCGACGAGATCGAGATCGGTTCGCGCGAGTGCTTGTGCGGCAAAGTCTGCGCTGAGACCATATGCGCCGGTCGGGATGCCGCCACCAATTGACTTGCCAATAATCACGATGTCCGGCTCAAGGCCGTCTCGTTTCGTCATGCCACCTGGACCGGCAGAGAACGTGTGCGTCTCATCAATGATGAGCAGAGTGCCGTACTTGCGGGTCAGCGCGCGGACGCCGTCGTGATACCCGGGGTCGGGAAGCACGATGCCGATGTTGGTCAGTGCGGGCTCGATGAGGACTGCAGCCACGTCACCGTTCGCCAGCTCGCGTTCGAGCATCGCGAGGTCGTTGAACTCAGCCACGCGGCTCGTCTCCGTCACGTCAACGGGGGACCCGACGTTTCCGGGCCGACTCATGCCATGACCATCCGGCCCGACAACAATCAGAGACTCGTCGACAGAGCCGTGGTAGCAGTACGAGTGGAACAGAATCTTCGGGCGCTCCGTCAAGGCGCGTACGAGGCGGATTGCCCAACGGTTTGCGTCGGTGGCGGTGAGAGAGAAACTCCAACGGTCCATGCCGAAGCGCCGTGAGAGCTCGGCTCCCACCCACTCAGCATCTTCAGTGGGCAGCATGGTGGTCAGACCACCCTGCTCGCTGACGCGGCGTGTGATTGCCTCGACGACAGCAGGCGACGAGTGCCCCGCCATGGCTCCCGTATCGCCCAGCGCGAAGTCGATGTATTCGTTGCCGTCGATATCCCACACCCGGTTGCCCAGAGCACGGTCGACATAAATCGGAAAGCCGCCCGCCTTCTTGTTCATCCAGGTCATGGGCACGCGCCCGAACAGGTGATCGGCGCTGTCGTAGGCAGTTTTCGATTTCGGGTGAGTGCGAACGAATTCCGCCTGCTCACGGTCGTTGAGAGTGGCGAGACGCTGGCGATCAATCATGATTTCGAGGATACGGGGAGTGGCGGCCGTGAGGGAATCTGCCATTCCGGTAACGTGAGGGTGAATGGGGGTTCACCACGTGTGGCAAGGCGATTTGCTCGGACAAGGGTTCCAAGCGCGCGAGCTCAAACTCGGCGCTGATTCCGAAGGACCGGTGGTAGCCACACTTGTCAAAGCCCCCACGCCGAAACCCACACGAACCTTTGGCTCCTGGTTTCGCGCCAAGCCCGTGGCAACCAACACCGACGTGCTGTACGTGCACGGATGGTCGGACTACTTCTTTCAGAGCCACCTCGCGACGTTTTGGCACAACGAAGGGGCTCAGTTCTATGCCCTCGACCTGCGCAAGTATGGGCGCAGCCTGCGCGAGGGGCAGACTCCCGGCTACGTCGACAATCTCGAGACCTACTTTGACGACATCGACGCCGCAATCGCCGCCATGGGACCACGTCGTGGGCGCCGACTGGTGCTCATGGGTCACTCCACCGGTGGCCTGACCTTGAGCTTGTGGGCTGCGATGCATCCCAAGCGATTCGACGTTCTCATACTCAACAGCCCGTGGCTCGAGTATCAGCTGTCGGGCACCGCCCGCACGGCCATCAAACCCGCCCTCAGTGTCACCGCGCGACTTGACCCGAAACGGTCCATGCCGAATATCGACTTCGGCTTTTACACGCGCACGGTCTCGAGTGAGTTTGACGGCGAATGGGACGTCAACCTGCATTGGAGGCCTCAACGCGGGTTCCCCGTTCGAACCGGGTGGCTGAAGGCCGTGCTGGCCGGGCACGCTCGTGTCGCTTCGGGGCTGAGAATCGCGGCACCGACACTCGTGATGTTGTCATCGCGGAGCATCCTGTCGCCTCGGTGGTCACCGGACATGGCTCGTGCTGACGTTGCCATTGATGTGAACATCGTCGCTCGACGGGCCATCAACCTCGGTAGCAATGTCACTATCCGTCGAATCGACGACGCAATGCACGATGTTTTTCTCTCGGCGAAGGATGCCCGAGCCGACGCCTTCGGGGCGCTGCGGTCGTGGCTCCGAGGCAATCTGTAGGCGTCACCTCTAGGCTCGCTTCATGACTGGGTTTCACGACGACGACTGTTTAGTCGACACTGCCAACGGAACCGTGCGCGGGTCACACGATGGTGCGACCCGTCGGTGGCTGGGAATCCCGTACGCGGCTGATCCGGTCGGTGAACTGAGATTCCGAGCGCCCCAGCCTCCGACAAACTGGTCGGGCGTGCGCGATGCACTCGAGTTTGGCAACATCGCTCCGCAGGTACCCACAAAATTGATTCCGATTCCGCCCGGAGTTCACATCGCGGAGGACTGCCTCAACCTGAACGTCTGGGCACCGATGGATGCGCCAGCAGCAACTCGGGGGCCGCGGCCGGTGATGGTCTGGATTCACGGCGGAGCATATTTCGTCGGATTCTCGGCACAGAAGATGTACAACGCTCGGCCGCTGTGCGAAGCCAGTGACGCCATCATTGTGACCATCAACTACCGGCTCGGTGCACTCGGCTTTCTCGACTTCTCCTCATTCGGTGACTCCGAGCACACGTTCGATACGAATCTCGGGTTACGCGACATCGTTGCGGCGCTCAAGTGGGTTCGCGAAAACATTGCCGCCTTTGGCGGTGACCCCAACGACGTCACCCTCTTTGGTGAATCCGCCGGCGGTGGGTGTGTGACCACTCTGATGACCTCACCGCACGCAACCGGGCTCTTCCATAAGGCCATCGCACAGAGCTCCCCGGTCACGAGCGTTTACGGGGTCGAGCGCGCAACATCCATCGCCGCAACGTACCTCGACCTGATTGGCGTTGATGCGAAAAACGCCAAAACCAAACTTCGAACGATGGATGCTCACGACCTCGCCGCCCCGACCCTCAAGCTCCTCAACGAGGTGTCGCTGAGCTCCCCAGGCACGGTCGCATTCGCGCCCGTGATCGACGGCGACGTGATTCCCGAGGCGCCGATCGATGTGTTTCGGGAGGGTCGCGAGATGCGCATCCCGCTCATCATTGGCACGAACCACGACGAGACCTCGCTGTTCAAGCTGATGAAGTCTCCCCTCATGCCGATGCATGAGTCGACCGTGGAGGAGATGTTCAACCAGGTGATTGCCGAGAGGCCGGAACTTGCGCACGTGGAGGGCGACATCATCGCCGCCTACCCCGACTATCCAAAGCAGAAGGGGGCGATGGAGATTTCGCGAGACGCCGGATTCCGGTTGCCCTCGATTTGGGCGGCCGAGGCCCACGCGAAGGTTGCTCCGACGTGGATGTACCGCTTTGACCAAGCTCCACCGTTGCTGAGGTTTCTGGGCATCGGCGCGAGTCACGCGGCTGAACTGCCCTACGTGTTCGGAACGTTGCCCGACAAGGTTCGCGCCATCGACATCGGGTTTCGGTTCGGGGGGCTCAAAGAGGCGCACGCCGTGTCACAGCGCGTGCAAGCGCACTGGTCGGCGTTCGCCCAGACGGGCGACCCGGCGACCGCTGAACTGCCGTGGCCACGCTACGAAGATGGAACGCGCACCACGCTTGTTATTGACGGCACAGACCGGGTCGAAGACGACCCGGATGGAGACGTGCGCCAAGCGTGGGGCGAAGAACCCTTTGGCTTCGACTAAACCGAGCCTGATTTAGCGGAAGTTGACGAACTGCAGCGAGACGCCGTAGTCGCCGCCCTTGAGCATTGCCATCGTGGCCTGGAGGTCATCGCGACTCTTCGAGCTCACTCGAACTTCGTCGCCTTGAATTTGCGCATGCACGGACTTCGGCCCCTCGTCACGAATCGCCTTCGTGATTTTCTTCGCGGATTCCTGATCGATGCCCTGCTTCAGGTTGGCTTCGATGCGAAATTCCTTACCGCTGGGGAAGGGTTCGCCCGCATCCAAACTGCGAAGTGAAATGCCGCGCTTGATGAGCTTTGCTTCGAAGACTTCGAGAACAGCCTTGACGCGCTCTTCGGCGCTCGCCTTCATCAAGATTTTCTCGCCGCTCCATTCGATGGATGCGCCGACGCCCTTGAAGTCGTATCGAGTCTCGATTTCCTTCGACGCTTGATTGAGGGCGTTGTCCGCCTCCATCTTGTCGACTTTGCTCACAACGTCAAACGATGAATCTGCCATGTGCAACAGAATAGGGGGTGATGACTTCTCGCCGTGTTCGACAGCGCCGAGCCCTCGCCCTTGGCGTAGGGCTCATTGTCGTCGTCACAATCTTGGTTTCCTGTTCGAACGCTCTGATTGGCGCAGCAAGCGGAGAGCCGTTTCCGAAAGCATCGTCGTTGCCCCCGTGGGCAGAGGGCGTGGATGCTCTGAACGCGACCTCGTTACCGATCGCCACATTGGCACGGCCCGACTGGGTCGCAAGCAATGCGCAGAAGACGGGAATCCCCGAGCGCGCGCTCGCCGCGTACGCAGGGGGCGCGTTGCGGTTATCTGTCACGAACCCCGAATGCGGACTCACGTGGAACACCCTCGCGGGCATCGGGTGGGTCGAATCGCACCACGGCACGATTTTCGATGGGTACATCACCGAAGACGGATCCATGAGTGAGGCCGTTTACGGAATCGCGCTTGACGGCGACAACGGAACGATTGCGTTACCCGATTTCGATGACGGCAATTTCGATTTGGATCCCAACGGCGACCGCGCGGTGGGGCCAATGCAGATCATCCCACCGACGTGGGCAGCATGGCACGTCGATGCGAACCTCGATGGTGTCGAAGACGGGCAGAGCATCGACGACAGCGTGCTCGTCTCTTCGGGCTACCTGTGTTACAACTCCGAGACCATGACGAATCGTTTGGGCTGGAATCAGAGCATCCGCGCGTACAACGACGTGCCCATATACGCCATAGACGTTGCAGCCAAGGCCGACGAGTACGAGCGCGCTACCGCGTGCACGGTTTTCTGCTGACCCACGTTTAGCCCAGAGTCAACCGAAACTGCACGGGAGGCCTTAGCGTCGACGTGGACGCTTCTCCATGCGCGCAAGCTTTGCGTTGAGAAGTTGAAGAACGTTCTTCAAACGCGCGTCTTCACCGGCAACGATGAGGCGGTTCTTCGCTCCGCGCACGGCAAAGAAGCCGACGAAGAGGAGCCCTGCCATGAAGATCAATGACAGCGTGGTTGCAAAAGCCCAACCGGTCATCACGAGCGAACCGCCACCACTAGCGTCACCATTGCCGCCGCCACCCGAGTCAGCCGCCGCAACGACGAACGTACTTTCTTGGAAATCAAAGCCGGTAGCGCCGTTGCTGAGCTCTCCGCCGGAGCACAGGGACACGAAGGTGCCGGGGCTGGTGATGGATGTCAAGGGCGTATTGAGGTCGTCCTCGGCATAAATCGCACACGTCGGTTCGGTCGTCCACGTCGGGGTGTAGCCAGACGGTGACGTGGTGAACGTCACTTCGGGAAGTGGGTCGCCTACCTTCATCGAATCCGGCGTTGAAGCTGTGATTTCGAGAGGATCGACCGTGAGCGTTCCCGGGCTGAAAGCGACACCCGCGCCGTTCGCCAGCACTCCACCCGAACACTGGGTTACGTATTGCCCGGCCTCGACAATTGCGGTCAGAGGCGTCGACAGATCGTCGGCTGCGTAGACCTCGCAGGTAGGTTCTGTCGTCCAGTCCGACGGCGTTGTCGCTGGCTCGGTTTCGTATGCGATTTCGGGCACGTCTTCTCCGAGAACAATCGCGGAGGGAGACGAAGCGGTTCCGGCGAACGCGGGTAATTCGTAGCGCATGACGACGGTACCGGCGACGCCCGCCGAACCGGCATAGCCATACCAATAGAGGGATCCGGAGTATTGCGGCTCACGACCACCACCACCACCGCTGCCCGCGCTCGTCCCCGATCCACCGTAATTGGCGCCGCGATTACCGCCACCGCCGCCGTTTGCGAATGTGTCTGAGATTCCCGAGAAGCTGACCGTCTGACCAGTCACAACAGTCGTGCTTGCTCCTCCACCTGTTGTTGCACTCGCTCCCGAACCGGCCTGAGTGCCGCTGGGCGAGCCGCCGGTGAAGCCGGTGCCGGAGTCACCACCTGCGCCGGGAAGGAAATAGCCGCTACCGTCGACGTTGTCCGCGGCAGTGCACGTCGCATTCTGTCCGCCGCCGATGCCTCGGTCGCCGCCCGCTGCCACTAGAGAAATCTCAGAAATCGATGACGCTCCGCCGTCAGAGCCACACTCTCCAGCTATACCTCCGTCGCCACCGCCAAGACCCCGGGCTCCACCCGCGCCAACGACGACCGTTAGTGTCGATCCCGGGGTGACCGAGCCACTTCCTGTTGAAATCTGGGCTCCACCACCACCGGAGCCGGCCGCGCCGGAATTAGCAACCTTCGGAGAAGCGAGATGTGAACCTGAACCCCCCGCACCACCGCCACCGCCACCGACGGCAAGTGCGGCAACACTGGTAACACCGGCCGGGATCGTCCACGTGCACGTTATCGCCGTTGAGAATTGCGCCACGGTGTAGACAGTTCCCACGGTCGAGCCGTCACTTCCGTCACCCGTCCACGTCGTCGTGGAGGTGGGCACGCACTCATCGGCATAAGCAGGGCTCATCGTCAACGGTGCGAAAACGATTGCGCCAGAAATTGATACGGCCAAAAGGCGTTTGGCGGACGTGCGACGGCTGAAAGTCATACGAAGATTCTAAACACTAATTGACCGCCTCCCGATTTTCGCTTGCGCCCTGTTGGCGAGTAGTCTCGTTACCGCACATGTCCGGTTGTTCGACCGGAGTTGCTGCGCGACTGGCGAGTTACCCAAGCGGCCAAAGGGATCTGACTGTAAATCAGACTGCTCAGCATTCGGGGGTTCGAATCCCTCACTCGCCACAAATAGATAGCGCCCCATTCACGGGGCGTTATCTGTTTGTGTCTTGTCAGTTGGAGGGATTCGGGAGGAGGCAATCCAGTGGATTGCCGACGGCTCCCTCACTCGCCACCTACGCTTGACGCATGCGACTCATAGGTGTCTACAACGCGAACGGCGGACTGGTCGGTGAGCTGAGTTACTTCTTCGGCCACATGCTCGGCCGGGTCGAGTGCAAGCTGTGTGATATCACGCATTC
Source organism: Microbacteriaceae bacterium (assembly GCA_041303845.1). GTDB lineage: Bacteria > Actinomycetota > Actinomycetes > Actinomycetales > Microbacteriaceae > RFQD01. Next base: position 10,889 of record JBFYOK010000008.1, read on the forward strand.
CCCCTTTGCCAAACGGCCCGAGTGGAAGGCCATGGAAAAGCGACTCCGCGACGATCTGGGCATTGAGTTCGTGCTCGTGCATCGAAACGAACGCACGGATGCGCAACGCGCGGCCAGCGACGGGCGCGAGCCCTGCATCCTCATCGAGGACAACACCGGCAAGCTCAGCATGATTCTGGACTGGACTGACCTGAAGCTCGCGAAGGGCAGTGTTGCCGAATTCGAGCGCGCGGTGCGCGCGAAGCTGTTGATGTATTGATGAGTGAGCGTTCGCGTGTGAAACCACGTGACTTGGTAGACCCCCAGAGCCTGCCTGTGTTGCTCATCACGACGGCGGTGCGGGCGGCGCCGTCGGTGAACGTGCGCATCCGCGACGCCGCGAGCCGGCTCGAGCTAACCCTGG
>JBFYOK010000009.1:0-20206 GCA_041303845.1 Microbacteriaceae bacterium
CTAAGGAGCTTCGCCCGAGCCGCCAGGGCTAATTCGGCCTCGGTTAGTTCGACGCAGGGAAGGCCGGCAACCCATTCTCGGCAACGCGCTGCGTGAACGCGGTGAGCTCGGCGATGAACGCGGGATCGTGGTTAAGGGCCACCGTCAAGAGCATCACCGAGGCGAACGTCGACACGAGCCAACCGACTATGGGAACCCAAAACGCACGACGGTTGGCGTTCATGCGCGTGATTGCCCACCAGGCCGTGAAGCCGAGGATGCCCGCATCCAACGTCATCGTGATCTGACCAATCAGCGTGGCGAACGCCGCATCGGGGTAGCGTGCGAGGTCAAACTCGGGGTCGATTGCAACAAACTGCTGGTAGACAGCGCTGAGCGTCTGAACCATGTTCGAGTACTGGCTCAGCGAGCCAAGCACCTGGATGACCGCGAAACCGAGCATCACCCATGTGATGAAGCGGTCCGTGCGCAATGCCGGGTCGCGTTCGATGGGCGTTTTGGGTGCGCCCGACTGGGCCGGCTTCACCGGAGGCGTGGGCTTGACCGGAGGAGTGGTCTTCGAGTCGCTCACAGCGCTTACTTGCCCGAGTGCCCGGCGGAACCGAGCTGCTGAGTTGCCTGCACGACGCGAGCGGCCATCGCCGTCTCCGCGAGCTTGCCCCACGAGCGCGGGTCATAGATCTTCTTGTTGCCGACTTCGCCGTCAACCTTGAGCACGCCGTCGTAGTTCTTGAACATCGTGTCGGCGACCGAACGGGTGAACGCGTACTGCGTGTCGGTGTCAATGTTCATCTTGATGACGCCATTGGCGACCGCCGTGGCGATCTCGGCATCAGTCGAACCTGAGCCGCCATGGAAGACGAGGTCGAACGGCTTGTCACCCGTGCCAAACTTTGCGGCCACACCATCCTGAATCTCTTTGAGAAGTTCGGGACGAAGTTGCACGTTGCCGGGCTTATAGACGCCGTGCACGTTTCCGAAGGTCATGGCAGCCATGTAACGACCGTTCTCGCCGAGGCCCAGCGCTTCAACGGTGGCGATGCCATCTTCGACGGTCGTGTACAGGCTCTCGTTGATGTCGTGGCTGACGCCGTCTTCTTCACCGCCGACGACACCGATTTCAACCTCGAGAATCGCGTTGATCGACTTGGTGAGAGCGAGCATCTCCTGCGCGATGTCCAGGTTCTCCTTGAGCGGCACGGCCGAGCCGTCCCACATGTGCGACTGGAAAATCGGGTTGCGGCCGGCTTTCACTTCCTCCTGGCTGGCTGCGATCAACGGACGAACGAAGTCGTCGAGAGCGTTCTTCGGGCAGTGGTCGGTGTGCAGGGCAACGGTGATGGGGTAGCTCTTCGCAACCTCGTGGGCAAACTTGGCAAACGCGAGTGCACCCGTGGCGCGGGCCTTGACGGTGTGGCCAGCGAAGTAGTCGGCGCCACCGGTCGTGACCTGAATGATGCCGTCAGACCCTGCCTCGGTGAGCCCTTGCAGCACGGCATTGAGCGTCTGAGAGCTCGACACGTTGAACGCGGGGTATGCGAATCCGCGCTTTTTCGCGTTGTCGAGCATCTGTGCGTACTGTTCCGGGGTTGCAACGGGCATGATGTGCTCCTTGGCAGGTTTCGCACGTCCGGTGCGAAGAAAAGTGGATGCGCTGTGAGCGCGTGACCCTTCCAGCATAGTTGCGCGCGAGTAGGGTGAACTCGTGAGCAAAGACGCGTATCGCCCCAGTGAGCATCCCGACCGCAACCTCGCGATGGAGCTCGTTCGAGCCACCGAAGCGGCTGCGATTAGCGCCTACCCGTTCATCGGCAAGGGCGACAAGAATGCCGCCGATGGTGCCGCGGTGGATGCCATGCGCGCGTTTCTCGCCACCGTCGACTTCGACGGCGTGATTGTCATCGGCGAGGGCGAAAAAGATGACGCGCCCATGCTTTTCAATGGTGAGCGCGTCGGTAACGGCAACGGCCCGCAGTGCGACATCGCAGTCGACCCGATTGACGGCACGAGCCTCACTGGAGCGGGGCGCCAGAACGCGATTTCGGTCATCGCGGTCTCTGACCGGGGATCGATGCTCGACGCATCCAGTGTCTTCTACATGGACAAGATTGTGGCGGGCATTGAGGCGCGCGGGGTCGTGGACATTCGCAAACCCATTGGCGAGAACATCCGTGCGCTTGCCAAGGCGAAGGGCAAGGACGTCTCCGAGATGAGCATCGCCGTGCTCGACCGCCCACGGCACGAAGATCTCATTCGTCAAATTCGCGAGTCTGGCGCGGGAACCCGACTACTGCTCGACGGCGATGTGGCTGGCGGCATCAACGCGGCCCGGTACGAATCGCGTATCGACATGTGCGTCGGCATCGGCGGCAGCCCGGAGGGCATCGTCACCGCCTGCGCGATCAAAGCACTCGACGGATTCATTCAGGGGATTCTTGCGCCGAAGGATGACGCCGAACGACAAAAAGGCATCGACGCCGGACTCAAGATGGACTACGTCTACGAGGCTCACGAGCTTGTTGCCAGCGACAACACATTCTTCGTTGCGACCGGCGTGACCGACGGTGCGCTGGTTGACGGTGTTCGTCGCAAGGGGCCGATCATTCGCACCGACTCCGTGGTGCTGCGCTCGCGGTCAGGAACCATTCGCCGCGTGCAGGCCGACTATCGCGCGGATCGCTGGGGCTACTAGTCGTCTAACGCTTGAGTTCGTCGTCGATCATGCGGTTGCGGCTGAGCACGATTCCGGCGATGAACGCTGGCGTGGTGATAACGATGAGAAAAATGAGCACGCCGTGCCAGTCGCCCTGGATTTGGTGGAGCACGCCGACGACGATGGGGCCAAAACCGGCGAAGACGTAGGCGCCCATCTGGGCGAATCCGCTGACCGTCATCGATGTTGCCGTTGTGCGACTGCGCAGGTTGATGAGAACGAGTGACAGTGGGAACAACAGCCCGCCGAATCCGAGAATCGTTCCCCACACCCACGTGCCGTTGGTGGGGAACAGGAGAAAACCGAGCCAACCAAGAATGAACAGCGCGGTGCCCAGGTGCACGAGAAGGTCTGCGCGTTTCATGCGTGCGGCCAAAATCGGAATGATGAGTGCTGGCGGAAGACCGGTCACGCCGTAGAGGGCGAGCATCATCGCACTTTCGGACACGTCGAGCCCGGAGACATCCGGCATCATGATGGCCAGCCAGGCGTACGCGACGTAGCCGTTCATTGACGAAACGGCGAGCACAAGCGTGATCGCCCACGCGGTGGGCGATCGCCACACCGCCACGTGCGACTGGGTTGGGTCGGCGATGAGGTCGGCCGTGTTAGCGCCCGTCGGAGAACGACGCGCATTGCGCAACTCGACCACCCATGGAATGACCGCGACCGCTGCAGTACACACCCAGACAAGGATGCTCATGCGCCAGCCCACCGATTCACTCATCGGCACGCCAATCAGGGCCGGCACCGTCGCACTCACGCTCATCAGCGTCATGTACAGCGCGGTGAGCAAGCCGATGCGATCGGGGAAGTACTTCTTCACCGCGGGGGGCAACAGCACGTTGCCCATTCCCGTGCCGAGAAGCGACAGGGCGGCTCCCGCCATCAACAGCCAGTGGCTCGGGGCGACCGTGCGCAGCACGTGCCCGACGAGAATTAGCCCGATTGCCAGCAGGAGTGCCGTTTCGAGTCCGATGCGTCGACCGATGCGAGGGGTGACAAGTGCGGCCAGCCCGAACGAAAACGGTGCAATTGTGCCGATGATTCCGACGACAAGCGGCGGCACATCAAAACTCTCCCTGATAAAGGGGTAAATCGACGACAGCAGGTTGGTTGACGCACGCAGATTAAGGGCGACAACGAGGATGCCGATCAGCGCGAGTGCGCGGCCGTGCCAGAGGGGCAGTGGCTGAGGTGTAGCCCGCAGTCGTTGTTGCGCATCCATCGCTCTCATTGTGCCGGAGTCTGCTCACGCTCGGAGCACGGGGTGGTCACGGAGGCGTGCTCTCCGGCAATATGAGTGGTGTGAAGGCGCCGAGATGGACAGTTAGCGCAGTTCTGTGGATCTGCGTGCTCGCCACGATGGCAGGGTTTCAAACGTGGCGCGGGGCGTTTGTCGACGGAGCCTTGTTTTTTCTCATCGCGGGGATGCTCGTTCTCGACCGGCTGACCGGTGGGCGCATCCGGCTGATTACGACGCCGATGGAGTTGCCGCGGTGGGTGGTTGCGGCCATCACAGGTGCCCTCGGTGTCATCTTGGTCGTTGCGCCACGGCATGGCTGGGTCGATCTCGTCACGATGGTGTTGATTGGTGTGACCGTGCTTGTTCTCGCGTGGACCCCTCGCGCCAAGAGCGAGTTTCGCGGGGCTCGAGCGATCAAGCGCTCCGCATTGGTGTGGTCACTCTGGGGTGTGGCGCTGTGTGCGTGGGAAGCGGCCGCGTTCATCCTCTCGGTCACCACGCCCAACGGTGGCGCCAACTTTCCAACCATTTCTATCCTTCTCGATCCGGTCGTTGAATCTATCCCCGGCCGCATCCTGTTCGTCGGTCTCTGGCTTGCCGGGGGCTTGAGCCTCATCGGGTTCTTCAGAAAGCGAGGTCAGTGATGTTGTGGTGGATTACCACGGCGGGTTATCTCGTCATTTTGTTGGCCATGGCGCTGACGGAGGTGTTTGCGCGCTGGCGACCCGGCCGGCTCGCACCACTGGCCGACATGCTCGACCACGTGATGCGTTTGCGCACGACGCGGGTCGGAATCATTGCGGCCTGGTGGTGGCTCGGGTGGCACTTCACCTTCGCGGTGACGATTCAGGACGTGCTGTAACCGCCGGTAGGCTTGACCCTCGTGGCTCTTACTATCGGCATCGTCGGACTTCCCAACGTCGGCAAATCGACCCTTTTCAACGCACTCACGAAGAACTCGGTGCTCGCTGCGAACTACCCGTTCGCCACGATCGAGCCGAACGTGGGCGTGGTCAACCTTCCCGACGCGCGCCTGAACACGTTGGCTGAGATTTTCGGGAGCGAGCGCATCCTGCCCGCTGCCGTGTCGTTCGTCGACATCGCCGGCATCGTCAAGGGTGCGAGCGAGGGTGAGGGCTTGGGCAACCAGTTCCTCGCGAACATTCGCGAGGCGGATGCAATCGCGCAGGTCGTGCGCGGGTTCGCCGATCCCGACGTTGTGCACGTCGATGGTGTGGTCAATCCCAAGAGCGACATGGAGACCATCAACACCGAGCTGATTCTGGCCGACCTGCAGACCATCGAAAAGGCGCACTCGCGCATCGAAAAAGAGGTCAAGGCAAAGAAGGCGGAGCCAATTGTTCTCGAGACGCTCGAAGAGGCGCGTGCGGTGCTCGATTCGGGCACGCCGCTCTCGGCGAGCAAGGTTGACATCACGCCGATTCGTGAACTTGGGCTCTTGACGGCGAAGCCGTTCCTTTACGTGTTCAACGTGGACGAGGCCGTGCTGTCGGATGCCGGCAAGCGCGCCGAGCTTGAAGCTCTCGTTGCTCCGGCCAAGGCCGTGTTGCTCGACGCCAAGCTCGAGAGTGAACTCATCGACCTCTCGCCTGAAGACGCGGCGGAACTTCTGGCCTCAACCGGTCAGCCCGAGTCGGGGCTAGACCAGCTCGCTCGCATCGGGTTCGACACGCTCGGCCTGCAAACGTACCTCACCGCCGGACCCAAGGAGTCGCGCGCGTGGACAATCGGCAAGGGCTGGAAAGCTCCGCAGGCTGCCGGCGTGATCCACACCGACTTCGAGAAGGGCTTCATCAAGGCTGAGGTCATTTCGTTCGCCGATCTCGTCGAGACCGGTTCGGTCGCCGAGGCTCGTGCCAAGGGCAAGGCCCGCATGGAGGGCAAGGACTACGTCATGAATGATGGCGACGTGGTCGAATTCCGTTTCAACGTGTGACGCTCCGTCGGGCACTGTTGTCTGCGCGTCACTTCAGTGAGCGCAGCAACCGGTTCGTCGAAATCATTGCGCCACCCAGCACGGCCGGGATTCCGCCACCGGGATGCACTGACGCCCCAACGCGCCAGAGCCACGGGCGCAACGGGCTCGAGTAGGCGGGCGAATGAAACGGGCCGCTCTGCCACCACGGATGCCCCTCGCCATAGAGCGCCCCACCCGTAGCGCCAAAACCGGCGAAGTACTCGGGGTGCAACACCTCGTGGTCCGTAATCATCTCGCCGAGTTGGCGGGGGAGGCCCATGACTTCGCTGATGCGACGCATCTCGCGCTGAACAAACTCGTCATCGATGCCGTATCGCTGACCGTCGGGCGGCGCAGTGAGCAGAATGGCAACCGTCGGCCGATCGTTCGGATAAATCTGACCCGCACGGTAGTAGTTGAGAAACGCCATCGTTTGCTTGGGCAGGGTGCGTGTGCGGATGCTCTCGTACAGGTCATCCGGATCATCCGGCATGATCACCGAGTGGGTCACAACGTTTGCGGGAAGCTCTTCGTCAAGAACGGCGAAAACGGCTATTCCCGAACACGACAGTGCGGCCGCCTTCTTCACTCGTTGACCCATCAGGCCTTCGAGCACTCCGGCGTCGAGGCCGCTCACGACGAGGTCCGGTTCGTAGGTTGCCGCGTTGGTCACCACGCGGCGACGAGAGACAGAGGTGACCTGCTCGTTCAACCGAATGGATGCGCCCGACTCGGTTGCAAGACGAGCCAACATCTGGGCGAGCTCGTTGACTCCGCCGGTGGGAACCCAAACACCATCGGTCGACATGACCGCCGGCATTGTCGCGAACAGGGCCAGTGTCTTGCTCGGAGCAACGCCAGCATTGAGCGTATGAATCGAGATGACCTCGCGAAGGTTATCCGGCATCCAATCGAGGCCGTTGAGATACTTCTCGGTATTGAGTCGCGAGCCGTAATGCCGAAAGAGTTGTGCCGCCGCCGGCACGATAGCCGAATCCCACGGATCGTTCGTGAGCATCGTTGTGATGTGAACGCCTAGGGGACCGTGCTCTGACTCGAATCGGTCCCACGCTGGTTTCCACGCGTGCCCCGCTTCGACGGGTAGGTTCGCGACGTCCCCGCGAAAGAAGTAGCGACCCACTTCGGGTAGTCGTTGCAGATCGAGCGGAGCGATGTCGTGAGCGCGTTTCGCCCCCGGTTCACCTAACTCGTCGAATCGTTCGAGAAACTTCTCGATCGCGGCCGGAAAGGTGACAAGCGAGGGGCCGGTGTCAATGCGTTGCCCAGCGACGTTGATTCGACGGCTCTTGCCTCCGACCCAGTCGTTGCGGTCGATGACGGTGACGTCGTGTCCGGCGCGAGCAAGCAGGGCAGCGGACGCGAGGCCTCCCAATCCGGCCCCGATGACAATGATTCGGCGACGCGTCACGGGTAGAAACCGAGCAGGATTCCCGCGACGAGCTGCACGCCGGCCACGGTCCCGGCGACGTACGGGAACGCAACCGAGAATTTATAGAGACGCTTGGCCTCAGCGCTCGTGGGTGTGCGCCAGTTCGCAATGAGCAACCAGCCCGAAATGACGGCCGACACAATAGCAACGGGGATGTTCACGAAGGCGAACGCAACGGTCGAGATGATCCACCACGAGCCTGACCACGCAAGTGACCCGCGAACACCGAACTTGACGGCGGTCGTCACGATTCCAGCGGCGGCGTCTTCGTCGATGTCTTGAATGGCGTCATACACGTGCTTCGCCATGCTCCAGGTCATCAGACCGATGACGGCGGGCCAACTTGGCTCAACCCCCAGAGCGAGCGGCACGAATGCGAGGGGGAAGGCGTAATCGGCGTTGCTCACCGAATCCCAGATGGGGCGACCCTTGAACCGCAGAGGCCGGGCGGAGTACTGCCAGAACGAGAAGGTGTAGGCGAGCATCCACGCAAATGCGGCAAGAGGAACAGTGACCGCGAAGTACACGAGGAACGGCACGTTGAGTGCGACAACGCCCCAGCTGATCATGCGTACTTCGGATGGCTTGATCTTGGCGCCGCCGTAGCCGCCCTTGCGGTCGTTATCGGCGTCGGTCTCTTGGTCGTAGATGTCGTTGATGCCGTAGATCAGCAAGTTGAAGGGAAGTGTCACCCACAGCAGAATCGGCACAATCTCCCAGGTCCACAAGAACCCCGCCAGCCACATCGCGACGACAGTCGTGCCGATGGTGTTGATCCACAGCACGGGACGAGAAATTTCGATCAGACGACGAAGCACGAGTCCCACTCTAGCTTCCACCTTCTCTGTCGATGTCGGTTGCGCGAGGCCACGCGGGAGGCGCGTGGCCGGTATAGCGTGGAGCCATGAAGAAGTTCGCTCCTTGGAAACTCTCAGGTGGCACCGCAACGCGCGCAGAGGTCTATGGTCTGTTCATTGCTGCAATCGTTCTCGTCGGCGGTGGAGTCGGTGGCGCCGTAGCGTTCGCTGTGACGGACGGGTTTTCCGCAAGCCCAACGGAGACGCTGACCGATGCAGATTTGCCGACCAGCTCGGGCACCCCTGGTGAAACCGGCGCGTCGGCCATGCCCAACCCTGACGGCTCAACCTCAGGCGAATTGGGAGCGAACCCTGGCGGCACAGACGGCTCGACACAGCCAGCCCCGTCGCCGTCGTCGAGTCGTGAAGATCAATTCTTCGGCGCCCCCGTGGAGCCGCTTCCCCCCGTGCGCACTGTCATGGCACCGAACGTTATCGGTTGGACATACGATCAGGTTCGCGAGTGGACGCAGTCCAACCTTCGTCGAAACCCAGCATGGCAGGACACCAATTGTTATGGCACCGAATATGCACCCGCCACGGTCGCCCGTCAATCTCCGCCACCGGGAACTCCAATCATTGACGATTTTGATCCCGTAACGACCTCTGCGTCGACGGTAGGCATTGCCATCTGGATGGAGCGCGATAGTTACGTCGGACCTAACTGGTACGCAGAAGGGCGGTGTCAGTACTAATGGAAAGCTTTCTTTATTCGGTCGAACGCGAATACCCCGTCTCGTTGTCAACGCTTTGGAACGCATGGGTCGATGCCGAGGCACTCGAAGACTGGTACCACCCCACTGACCTGTCGGTGCAGCCCGGCTCAGTGACCTCTGATGCGCAGCCGGGCGGTTGGTGGACCGTCGCTGTCGATGTGCCCTCGCACGGCTTCTCGGCCTACTTTTTCGGTCGATACACCGAGGTACAGTTGCACGATCATCTCGTGCACACCCTGGCATACACGCAGGATGCCGACGTCTTTGTGAGTCGCGACGAATCGTTGCCCCACCACGTCATTCGCATTGACTTCGAAGAGCGCGGGGCTGGCGCGTGGGTGCGGTTCACGCAGTTCGGCGAGATGCCGCTCGAGCAGATTCCTCAAACCAAAGCGGGCATGGAGAGCTACTTCGACTCGCTCGACGAATACTTGTCGCGCGCGAGTTAGGTTGGCGTCGAGACGAGGTTTAAATGAAGAAGGCAGCGGGCCAGTTCGACTGGCCCGCTGCCTTCTTTGCTTGTGATCTAGGCGTTGCGACGACGCGATGCGATGACCGCTACCGCACCGAGTGCGCCAAGCACGAGAGCCGAGAGTGCACCGGTGGTGACGTCGAGACCGGTGTCGGGCAATGCTGTCTTCTTCTCGGCGATGGCGATGGCAAGCGCGGCGGCGCTGCCTCCATCCATAGTAAGCCAGGTCACGGTCAGGGTCTTGACCGGAGCTGTGGGATTCACCCAGCCCGAGTCGCCGTCGCTTTCAGAGTTGTCGAGGTCTGCCTGAAAGAAGACGCTCGTGGCGGTTGGCTCGGTAACGGTGGGAACGGAGGTGTACGCGGTGTCGTCACAGTTGCCGGGCATTTCTGCCACGGGAACGTTACAGAAGTTGAAAACGCCACCATTGAGCTCGCTTGAAGTCAGGCTAGTGCCCGCAGCGTTGGTCGCTTCAACCGTGAAGCGGTCAGCGTCTGCGGCGTCACCAGTATTCTCCGAGTCGATGTCCATGATCACGAGACCCAGAGCATTCGCTGGCACCTCGGCGTCAAATGTAATCACCAGCGTTGTTTCGGAGGTATCTTCAGCGTCGTAATCCAGAAGGTTTTCGATGTCGGATGGGCCGTTAGCGCCAAAGACGGCGGCGGGGGCGGTGCTGGCGCCCAGCCACATCTGCCAGTCATTTACGGTGGCGATTTCCACGGTTGAGTCACCCGAGACCACCGTGTACTCGTAGGACGCGCTCGGCACGGTCGAGTTACCGAAGGCAATGGTGCCGATTGGAGCGTCTTCCACGTCTTCGCTGGTCCAGATGCCCCACGTGCCGTCGTCGACAGCTGCGAGTGCGGGGGATGCGGTGAGTGCGACGGAGAGGCCGAGAGCCGTGACAGCCGCTCCGATGCCTACGAGTGTGCGAGCCATAATTGTGAGTCCTTTTCAAACAGGTGGCGCTGGAATAATGTTCACTAAAGACTATACGAATTAATGCGCGAGGCCTGCTTTTTCGGCAATACGCTTCATCCAGGTCGGTGCCCACCAGTTCGCATCGCCAAAAAGTTTCATCAGCGCAGGCACGAGAAGAGCTCGAACCACGGTTGCGTCGAGCAGAATCGCAAACGCGATGCCGAGGCCCAACATCTTGACCGTGCTCACCCCTGACGTGACGAACGGCAAGAAGTTCACTGCGAGCACGAGAGCAGCTGCGGTGATGATGCGTCCGCTGCGTTGGAGTCCTATTGCAACTGACTCAGTGGTACTCAGACCCAGATCGTGTTGTTCCTTGATTCGGCTGAGCAAGAACAACTCATAATCCATCGACAGCGCAAAGGTCACGACGGCAATCAAAATGAACATGGATGCGTCAATCGACCCCGTGATTGTGAACCCGCCGAGGAGCCAGCTGAGATGCCCCTCCAGAAAGACCCAGGTCATCAATCCCAGTGTGCTGAGCAACGAGACGAGGTTGAGGGCGACGGCCTTGATCGGCAACAGAATCGATCCCGTGAACAGGAACAGCAAGATGAACGTGCTGAGCGCAATCCACAGAATCACCCACGGCAAGGTGTTCGCGATGCCCTGCAGTGAGTCGGCGTAGTCGGCGGCGATGCCTCCCACGAGAACGTCGAACGGATGCTCAATGGCGCGAATTGCTGTGGTCAGCGTGACTCCCTCGCTCGAGCGGGGCTCCACGTCGTGAATCGCGACGATGCGTTGTGCATCCCCGTCGGCATATTCGGCAAAGGCGGGCGCGGCGCGTGAATCTGTAACGCCGTCGACGGTCACACCGAGTGGGCTCTGAACGCGAACGATGTGCGTCAGTTTGCTCAGATGCTCGACGTACGTGGCCATTTCAGCGTCACTGGCACCGGTGGCGATCATCTCGACTGGTTTGGCTTCTTGCCCGTCAAATCGTTCGCGTTGAATTTCGCTCGCCACGGCAATCGGCGCGTCTGCTGGCAGGATTCGCTCATCCACGAGCCCGAACTTCGCCGAGCTACCCAGCGCGATGAGTGCGCCGAGTGCGGTCAGCGTGACGACGAGCACGAGCACAGCGTGCTTCATCACGAATCGGGAAACGGTCGCCCAGCCTCCGTTGTCACTTTGGGTCGTGGGGCGGCGCACGACGCGCCACGCGTTCACGCGATCGCCGAGCAACGTGAGCACGGCGGGCAGTGCGATGAGTGCTCCAGCAACGGCCGTGCCAACCACGGCGATGCCGGCGAACGCAAACGAGCGTAAGAAGTACTGCGGAAACAGAATCATCGACGAGGTCACGACGGCGACCGTGAGGCCGGAGAAAAGCACCGTGCGACCGGCGGTGGCCATGGTCGTCGACACGGCATTAGCGACAGTCTTGCCGCTGGCGCGTTCCTCGCGGAATCTGCTGACGATAAGCAGCGAGTAGTCGATGCCGAGTCCAAGACCCATTCCGGTGATGAGGTTGAGCGCGAAGACCGAGACGTCGGTCGAGAGTGTCGCAAGCCAGATGAAGAAGAAGCTGCCGAGAATTCCAAGTCCGCCGACGAGAAGTGGCAGTCCAGCTGCGACGACAGAACCAAAGACGAAGATGAGCAAAATCAGGCTCAGCGGAATGGCAATGCTCTCCGCGAGCGCGAGGTCTTCGGCGATGGACTCGTTGAGTGCGTTGGCCATGGCGGCGAGGCCGGTGTAGTGAATATCCGCACCGTTAATTGACGTTCCGAGTTCGGTTTCAATGAGCTTCGTTTCGGCGCTGCGCGAAGTCGGCGAGGTGTCGGTGTAGGTGACAAAGACGTACGCGGCTTCGCCGTCGATGCTCTTCAGAGAGTCCGGACGGCCGAGCGAATAGTAGGTGGCGACTTGGTCGATTCCGTCGAGTTTGGACAGCTTCTCAACGATCGTCGTCGTCGTCGCTTCTGACTCGGGGTCGTCAGCGCTGCGGTTGAAGTCGACAATGATCGCGAGCTCGGGCGGGTGGTCGCCAAAGTCTTCCTTCAGCACGGTGACAACTCGACTCGAGTCACTGTTGGGGTCGCTGTAGCCGGCCGACTGCATGGCCGGGAAGACCTGGAGTCCGCCGATTGCCGAAAGGCCCACGAGCGCGACAAAGCTGAGCAGTGTTGCGAGTGGGCGACGAATAATGGCTTGCGTCAGACGGCGCACGGGAACCTCCTTGGGCGTCTAAGAGCCTACGCGTTCGCGCCGGGGCGAATCTTTCGCACGGACGCCGTCGCCGCGATGGTTGCACGAGCTGCATCCGCAATGTCGTCGGCGGTCGTGGTGTGGGCGAGGCTGAACCGAACCTGTGTTCGGGCGGTGTCATCAGAGAATCCGCATGCACGCAACACGTGTGACGGTTCGTCTTTGCCGGCCGCACATGCGGCACCGCTCGAGACAACCACGCCGCGCTCTTCAAGCTCGAGCAGAATAGTCTCTCCGTTGAGCCCATCGAATATGAACGAGGCAATCGACGGCAGGCGAGTCGGGTCCATTGAGCGCGCGCCCATGAGCCGAGCCTCGGGAACCCCGGCAAGCACGTCCTGAATGAACGTCGTGGTGAGCCCGGACACGCGAGCCGCCTCGGCGGTCAGTTCGGCGCCGCGTGGAACGGTGCGTTCGATTGCCGTTGCCAGCGCAACTGCCCAGGCAATGTTTTCTGTGCCCGATCGGCGAGCATCCTCTTGACCACCGCCGTGCATCGTCGGTTCGACGGCAAGGCCGGCGCGCAGGTACACCGCACCTGAGCCTTTGGGCGCACCGAGTTTGTGCCCGGAGATGGTCAGCGCATCCGTGCCAAACGTGTACGAGCCAGCCACCGTGGGGCGAATGTCGAGCCACGTGGCGGCTTGCACGGCGTCGGTGTGCATCAGTGCGCCGACAGCATGCGCTCGTTCGGCAATCTCGGCAATCGGATGAATCGTGCCGATTTCGTTGTTGGCAACCATCAGTGTCACGAGCGTGGTGTCGGGGCGCAGTGCGCTTGCCTCATTCGTCGGGTCAAGTTGGGCGATGTCAATCGCGCCGGTCTCATCGACCGCCAACCAGGTGACGTCAAAGCCGTGGATGCGCTGCAAATAGTCGATCGACTGCAGAACCGCTTCGTGCTCGGTGCGCGCCGAGACGATGTGTTTACCGCGCGGGTTGGCGAGCGCAAGACCCACCACGCACAGGTTGTCGCCTTCGGTGCCGCCCGAGGTGAAGACCACTTCGTGCGCCGAAACGTCGAGCCAGGTGGCGACGGTTCGTCGCGCATCCGCCAACGCTGTGGATGCGCGCCCACCGAGCTCATGCGTGCTACTCGGGTTGCCGAACTCTGAAGTGAGCCACGGCCAGGCAGCCTCGAGCGCCCCCGGAAAAACGGGTGTCGTGGCGGCGTGGTCGAGATAAATCATGGCTACGGCGATACAGTGACGTCGAGGCCGAGGTCGAGTGCACGCGCGCTGTGGGTAAGAGCACCAATCGAGATCACGTCGACTCCGGTTTCTGCGATGGCGCGCACGGTCTCTCGGTTCACGCCACCGCTTGCTTCGACAATTGCGCGACCGGCAACTTGTGCGACGCCCGTGTTCAGATCAGCGAGCGAGAAATTGTCGAGCATGATGATGTCGATGCCGGCGGCGAGTACGGACTCAATCTGGTCGAGACGATCCACTTCGACTTCGAGTTTCATGGTGTGTGGGAGTTCCGCGCGAACGCGGGCGAGTTCGGTGGTCAGGTCTTTGCCACCGGCGGTGAGCACGGCCAGGTGATTGTCTTTTGCCATAACCGCGTCGGAAAGGCTGAAGCGGTGATTCCGCCCACCGCCGCACACCACGGCATGACGTTCGAATGCGCGCAAGCCGGGTGTGGTCTTTCGTGTGTCGGCGATGACGGCTTTCGTGCCGTCAATCAAGCTCACGAATTCGGCGGTGAGTGAGGCGATGCCCGACATGCGCTGGGCGAAATTCAGTCCGATGCGTTCGCCGGTCAAAATTGCCCGTGCTGGTCCGCTCACACGCGCAAGAACGTCGCCCGCGACGAATCGCGAACCCTCACGAACTTCCCACTCAACGTGCACGCGAGGGTCGGTCAATGTGAAGGCTGCCTCAAACGCAGCTGCTCCCGAGAACACGCCTGGCTCGCGAGCAGTCAGGGTTGCCACCGCGGTCGCGCTCTTGGGGATAAGAAATTCGCTCGTGACGTCTCCCCACGGAGCGTCTTCGCGCAGGGCGGCCGCAACAACATCGTTGACGAGTGTCTGATCGATCATGAGTCGCCTTTCTCAATGAGCACGATCGGTCGAGCCGAGCCGGGCATGGTGTTGGGGTAGTCGAGTCGGTAGTGCGCGCCACGCGATTCTTCGCGGGCGAGGGCGGCTTCGGTGACCGCGCTGGCGAGAAGCAAAAGGTTGGCGTCTTCCCAGTCGGGAAAGAGGCGGTTCTCAATCGGGGCTGCGCGCCAGCCCGCAATTCGGGTGCGCGCGGCTTCGAGTCCGTGAGCGTCTCGGGCGAGTCCGACGTTGTCCCACATCATTGTCTGCAGTTCGACGCGGTCGACGACATCGGGCCGGTCGGCACCTCCGGGCCGGTCGACTTCGTTGCGCTGGTCTGTCCCCGGCTCCTGAATTCGCAGGTGCGCAAGCGGCGGCTGGTCGGCCCAGCGCACCGACGGCGGGTCAACGGGCCATGGCTCGTCGAGTGCGGCAACGGCTCGGTGTGAGAACACAACTGATTCGAGCAATGAGTTCGACGCGAGGCGGTTGGCCCCGTGCGTTCCGGTGCACGCAACTTCTCCGACAGCGAAGAGCCCTTCCACCGAGGTGCGCCCGAACGTGTCGGTGGCGACGCCACCCATCCAGTAGTGGGCAGCAGGTGTGACGGGAATCGGGTTGCGCGCCCAGTCGAGTCCGTAACGAGCGCAGGCCGCGTTGATACTCGGGAACCGTGTGGCAAGAAAGTCGGCACCAAGCGCAGTTGCATCGAGCAGCACGGGCACGCCGCCTTGCGCCATCATCTCGCGCTGGATGGACCGGGCGACGATGTCTCGGGGGGCGAGTTCGGCTCGCTCATCCACTGTGGTCATGAACCGTTCGCCCGCGGAATTGATCAGCACCGCACCCTCGCCGCGCACGGCTTCGGAGATGAGGAATGATCCAGGCACGGCGAGCGCGGTCGGGTGGAATTGGTAGAACTCGACGTCGGCGAGCACTGCGCCGGCACGAAACGCGAGGGCCACGCCGTCGCCCGTGGTCACAGCGGGGTTCGTCGTGTGACGGTAGAGCTGCCCTGCTCCTCCGCTGGCCAAGATGATGGCATCGGCTTCGATGGTCTCCGGGCCGGCTGACGTGAGCACGGTGACACCGGTGACCGTGCTCCGGCCGCTTCCGTGCGTGTGTGTCACGATGTCGGCAACGAAGTCGTATTCGCGCACATCCGCCACGTTTGCGGTGACCGCCGCGACGAGGGCCGCGCTGATTCCCGCGCCCGTGGCGTCTCCGCCGGCGTGCAGAATTCGGGCGTGCGAGTGGGCGGCTTCGAGGCCGCGCGCGAACCCGTCGCCCTGACGGTCGAAGTTGACGCCGAAGTTGACGAGGTCGTTGATGCGCTGCGGACCTTCGGTGCACAACACGTCAACGGCGGGCGGCCAGCACAGACCGTTGCCCGCGTCGAGCGTGTCGGTCACGTGCGAGGCGATGCTGTCGTCGGTCGAGGTGACCGCGGCGATGCCACCTTGGGCGTAGTGCGTGTTGCTTTCACCCAGCGTCGACTTGGTGAGCAAGGTCACGCGAGACGTGCGCGCGGCTTCAACCGCAGCAATGAGCCCGGCGATTCCACTCCCGATGACGACGACGTGTTTCATGAATCTCGCCACCTAGACGGGCTTCGCTGCGAGCATGCGTTCGAGCGCCACTCGCGCAGGTTCGGCGACATCGCTCGATACGGAAATCTGGTTGACGACCTCGCCCGCGACGAGTCGCTCGAGCACCCAGGCGAGGTAGCCGGGGTGAATGCGATACATCGTCGAGCAGGGGCACACGACCGGGTCGAGACAGAAGATGGTGTGTTCGGGATGCTGGGCCGCGAGTCGTTGCACCATATTGATTTCGGTGCCGATGGCGAACGTGGTCGGCTCACTCGCGCCTTCAACGGCTTTGCGAATGTAGTCCGTCGATCCGGATTCATCGGCCGCATCGACGACCGGCATCGGGCACTCCGGGTGCACAATTACGCGCACGCCCGGGAAGTCGACGCGGGCCTTCTCGATTTGGTCGACGGTAAAGCGTTTGTGCACCGAGCAGAAGCCGTTCCACAAGATGACCTTCGCCGACTCGAGTTGCTCTGCACTGTTTCCGCCGAGCTCACGACGACCGTGCCAGAGCGGCATGTCATCAACGGAGATGCCCATCGCTTTCGCGGTGTTGCGGCCGAGGTGCTGATCGGGAAAGAACAGCACGCGGTGTGCTCGCTCGAACGCCCACTCGAGCACAACCGCGGCGTTCGACGAGGTGCAGACGATGCCACCGTTTTCTCCGCAGAATCCTTTGAGCGCCGCCGATGAGTTCATGTAGGTCACCGGAATCACCGGCACCTTTCCCGAAGCGTCGGGAGTCGGGGGCGCAGAAGGATCGAATCCATAGAGAGCGCCGAGCTCGTTCCAGCATGCGGTGACCGACTCGATGTCAGCCATGTCGGCCATCGAGCATCCGGCAGCCAGGTTCGGCAAAATCACCTGCTGCTCCGGGCGAGACAAGATGTCGGCGGTCTCGGCCATGAAGTGAACACCACAGAAAACGATGTAATCGGCTTCGGGTCGATCGGCCGCGGCGCGTGCGAGCTGAAACGAGTCGCCGAGGTAGTCCGCGTGCTGCACGATTTCGTCGCGCTGGTAGAAGTGTCCGAGAATGACGAGTTTTTCGCCCAGAGTTTCTTTTGCCACGCGGATGCGCTCGTGCAGCTCTTCGTTCGACGCAACCTTGTACTCCTGGGGTAGTCCACCCTGCACGGGCGAACCGGTCGGAATCACGTCTCCCATCGAGGCTCCCGGACCATACGCGGGAACACTCGTGTCGAACTCCCACGGCCCCTTCGCGAGTGACGGGCTGCAGGTCTCCTCGTCAGACTGACCGTTGACGATCAGTTGAATGCGGTCGTTGACGGATGCGGTGCTCATACGGATTCCTCGTTGTATCGGTACAGCTGGGGCGGTCGGTGGCGCGTGCCCTTCACGCGCTCGCCGGTGGGAACAATTGCTCGCGACGATTCGATCGTGCGCCGAAAGTTTCCGGGGTCAATCGGCCGTTGCAGAATGACTTCGTACACCTCGCGCAGTTCGGCGAGTGTGAACGTGGGCCCCAAGAATCCATGCGCGATGCGGCTGTATTCGAGTTTTGTGCGTAAGCGCCACAGGGCGTACTCCACGATTGCCGAGTGATCGAAGGCGAGCTTCGGCAGGTCATCCGCGGTAAACCACGCAACGTTTTCACCGGTCAACGCCTGACCTGCTTCATCGCCACGGACGAGCGCCCAGTACACAATCGACACCACGCGGTCACCGGGAGAGCGTTCCGGGTCGCCGAACGCATAGAGCTGTTCGAGATAGCGCGGCTCGAGCGCTGTTGTTTCGCGCAGGGTTCGGCTCGCTG
Organism: Microbacteriaceae bacterium; assembly: GCA_041303845.1. GTDB lineage: Bacteria > Actinomycetota > Actinomycetes > Actinomycetales > Microbacteriaceae > RFQD01. The sequence continues at coordinate 18,053 of JBFYOK010000009.1, forward strand.
ATGCGGCCAAGTCTTCTTGCGCATCGAGCGGGCCACCGGGCAGCGCCCACATGTCGGCATAGGGTTCGCGAATGCGACGAACTAACGGGATGCGCAACTCGAGCACACCCTCATCGTTGGGTTGCAGGGTGAAGATGACCGTTGACACGGCGAGCGACGGAGTCGAAACCTGTGTTGGCATAATCACCTCCCGACGTGCTCGTAAAAGTATTTGTGACTCTAAGTAAGAGTTATCTTAGTGTCACGATGACACAAACCCCAACCGCGAGGCAGTTTCGTTAAGTCACGAACGAATTGGCAGAAAACAGGTGACAAGACCGCGTCGAGGGGGTTACGTAGGCAGGTAAGTTCTCGAACCGAAAGTGAGACAGCACCCATGTCAACGTCGACATCCACAATGGCCGGCAAGAAAGGCCTCAAGACCGGGGCGCTCGGGCTCATGTCCATTGCAGTGGGATTCGTCTTGATGATCTGGTGGAACATCGTGAACAGCGAGTTCTTCAAGGGCAAGACACTCGAGCGTCGGGCACACACTGCCGACTAGCGAAACAATTCGCCCGGATGCCCGCCGCAACTCACACAAACGTGATGGGAGTGGCGGGCATCCGTCGTTATGCTGGTCACACAAGTTCATATCGGGCCACACGGTCGACGCGGGAGAGCTGGCGAGCTTCGAGCCAGCACCGAAGGAGCAATCCTCCCCGACAATCTCTCAGGTATCTAAACCGCGTCGAACTGGCCACTCTGAAAAGAAGGCGCCGCACTCAGGCGTCTCGCCCACGGTGAAAGTCGCACAACGCGCACGAAACTCTCAGGCACAAATGACAGAGGGGGAGTTCTTTTTTGAGACTCGTGCCCCGCACGACTACGGAGGACTCATGACCGACGCCCGATACTCACCGCTTCACGACCTGCACGTTGGTTTGGGCGCGAGCTTCACTGACTTCGCTGGCTGGCAGATGCCCGTTCGCTACGACAGCGACTTGGCCGAACACCACGCGGTGCGCGAGCGCGTCGGCATGTTCGACATCTCACACATGGCCGAAATCTCCATCACCGGCTCACAGGCGGGGGAGTTCCTTGACTTCGCCGTTGCCGGCAAGATGTCGGCACTTGCTCTCGGACAGGCCAAGTACACGCTCTTGCTCACCGAAGCCGGAACGGTCATCGACGACCTCATCATCTACCGACTGGGTGACGAGCACTGGCTCGTCGTTGCGAACGCCGGCAACCGCTTTGCCGCCGTTGATGCGCTGAAAGCGCGCGTTGCCGGCTTCTCGGCTGACGTCGTCGACCAGTCCGATGAAACCGCGATGATTGCGGTGCAAGGCCCTCTCGCGCTCGCGGTGCTGGAATCGACCGTCGGGCTTGAGTTGGCTGAGGCCGCTGCCGATCGCCCGCAGTCGACTCTCGCCGACCTCAAGTACTACTGGACGCTCCCCGCGGTGTTCCTGGGCAACCCCGTTCTGATCGCGCGCACGGGATACACCGGCGAAGACGGATTCGAGCTCTACATCGATGTCACTCACGCAGCCGCGCTGTGGACCGCGCTCGCCGAGGCCGGCGAAAGCCGCGGGATTGTTCCGTGCGGGCTCGCCTGCCGTGACACTCTGCGGCTCGAGGCGGGTATGCCTCTTTACGGGCACGAGCTCACTCTCGATATCCGTCCTGCCCAGGCAGGCTTGGGCAAGGTTGTCGCATTGTCGAAGGAGGGCGATTTTGTTGGTCGCGCTGCGAGCGAAAAAGACCTTCCTGCAGACGCACCGGTTCTCGTCGCACTCGTGGGCGAAGGCAAGCGCGCTGCTCGCGCCGACTACGAGTTGTTTGTCGGTGACGAGAAAGTGGGCATCGTGACATCCGGTGCCCTGTCGCCAACGTTGGGATTCCCTGTTGCACTCGCGTACGTGCACCCGGCACACTCTGCAGAGGGCAGCGTGGTCGACGTCGATGTGCGCGGCACGCGCATCCCCTTCACTGTTTCAACTCTCCCGTTCTACCGCCGAAAGAAGGACTAATCATGTCGAACCCGCAAGAACTCAAATACACCGAAGAGCACGAGTGGCTGCGCGTGGAAGGCGACAACGCTGTCGTCGGCATCACGGCTTACGCCGCTGAGAAGCTCGGCGACGTGGTCTACGTTGACCTTCCCAAGGT
>JBFYOK010000010.1:0-3810 GCA_041303845.1 Microbacteriaceae bacterium
TTCGAGGGTCTTTGCGAATTCCTCAAGCTTGTCGAGCAAGGCGTCGTCTCCCGTGGCCAACATCTTGATCGCAATGAGTGCAGCATTTCGTGCGCCGTCAATAGAAACGGCAGCGACGGGAACGCCAGCGGGCATCTGCACAATCGAGAGCAGTGAATCCATGCCGTCAAGGTTTTTCAACGAGACCGGAACTCCAACGACCGGGAGCGGCGTAACGCTCGCGAGCATGCCGGGAAGGTGAGCAGCGCCACCCGCGCCGGCGATAATGACTTTGAGCCCGCGAGCGCGAGCAGAGGTTCCAAATTCAACGAGCTTGCGTGGCGTGCGGTGCGCTGAGACAACTTCGACCTCATGCGGAATGCCGAACTCAGTGAGTGTGTCAGCGGCCGCCTTCATCACGGACCAATCTGAATCAGAGCCCATGACGACGGCCACCAGCACGCGGGAGTCGCTCATAGCCTTAATGCTAGGAGTCAGTTGGCGAAGTTTTCGGCCGCGCCACGCGCCTCGGCCACAACTGCGTTGAGATCATCCCCGGCGACGGTCACGTGTCCGACCTTGCGTCCCTCGCGAAATTCTTTGCCATACGCGTGGATTTTGGCGTGGGGGTGACGTTCCATCGCGACGGCGAGTCGAGAGATCATTCCCTCGCGTGGCCCACCCAGAACGTTGACCATCACCGCGAAATCCGCTGTCATGTCCGTTGCGCCGAGCGGAAGGTCAAGCACAGCGCGAAGGTGTTGTTCGAACTGGCTCGTGGTCGAGCCGTCGATTGTCCAGTGACCGCTGTTGTGGGGACGCATGGCGAGTTCATTGATCAGGATGCGCTCATCATCCGTCTCGAATAGCTCAACGGCGAGCACGCCGGTGACGTCAAGGCCATCAGCGATAGACATGGCGATCTTCGCAGCCATATCTGAGACGGCTCCCGCTGATCCGGGCGCTGGGGCGATGACCTCCGCGCACACTCCGTCTTGTTGAATCGTCTCGACCACCGGCCACAGCGCGACATCACCGGAGGGGCGTCGGGCAATCAGTTGCGCGAGTTCTCGAGTGAACGTAACCCGTTCTTCGAGAAGTAGCTGCTCATCACCGGTGAGGGCATCGAGCCAGTCGGTCACGTCGTTACTTGACGTAATCATGCGCACGCCTTTGCCGTCGTAGCCACCGCGCGCAGTTTTGACGACGGCAGTACCGCCGTATTCGCTGACAAAAGCGTCGACTTCAGCTTTTGTCGTCGCGGTGGACCAACCCGGCATGGGGACTCCCAATTCACCGAGTCGGGTTCGCATGGCAATTTTGTCTTGCGCGAAAGCCAACGCGTGAGGCCCTGGCCGAAGGGTCGCACCGTCAGCAAGAAGTTCCGCGAGAACATCGGCGGGCACGTGCTCATGGTCAAACGTGACGACGTCGACAGTCGACGCAAAACGACGCACCGTCGCAGCGTCGCGGTAATCCCCCACTGCCGTTGCACCGAGTTGCGCCGAGGAGTCTTCACCTTCGGCCAGCACAGAAATGTGAAGGCCCAGATTGACAGCGGCGGGAATCATCATGCGGGCGAGTTGCCCGCCACCGATTACTCCAACGCTCTTGTCCATGACATTCCTCACCTGTAGGCCTCGATACGCTTAAGTCTCGCACCTCACGACGAAAGCTCCAGTCCACTCATGTCGACGAATTCCGCACAGCGCCCTCCGGCGACATCTGCGTTGAGTCGACTGTGGAACCAGTTTCTCGTGTACGTCCTGAAGTTCGGGGCCGTAGGTTTCGTTGGGCTGGCTGTGGACATCGGGCTATTCAACATTCTCATTCTCGGTGGAGCCGGAGACGGCTGGTGGTCCCACCCGGTGGGAGCGAAGTTCTGGAGCACGCTAGCCGCCATCATCGTCAACTGGGTGGGAAACCGCTACTGGACCTTCCGCAATGACCGTCGGCACCACGTGCTCCGTGAGTTTCTCGAATTCTTCGCGGCATCACTTGCCGGAATGGGCGTGACACTTGCATTCGTCTGGTTCACCAACGACGTGCTGGGATTCACGTCGTTGCTCGCGAACAACCTTTCTGCAAACGTCATCGGACTCGGTCTGGGAACACTCGTTCGATTCGTGCTTTACCGCTATTGGGTGTGGGGTTTTCGAGATTCAACGGTCGCTCGATGACGCGCACGCTAGTGCTCATCCCCACATTCAACGAGGCGGAGAACATCGTCGCCGCGGTGAGCGCGGTGCGGGCATCCTTACCCGACGCTCACGTTCTCGTTCTCGATGACGCGAGCCCCGACGGCACGGGGGCAATCGCCGATTCGTGCGCGGCGCAGGATTCGAATGTGTCAGTGATGCACCGCACTTCGAAAGAGGGACTCGGGGCGGCTTACCTGGCCGGGTTCGAAACTGGGCTCGCACAAGGGTTCGACGTACTCGTGGAATTCGATGCCGACGGTTCACACCCGGCGAGCGTGTTGCCGGCCCTCGTTGACACCGTCACAAATTCGCAAGCCGTATTCGATCACGTCGGGCTCGCCATTGGCTCCCGCTGGGTCCCCGGTGGCAAAGTCGTTGACTGGCCACGTCGGCGCAAACTACTGAGTCGTGGCGGAAACGCCTACGCGCGATTCATGCTGGGGCTACACGTGAACGATGCCACTGCGGGCTTTCGCGCCTACCGCGCAGACTGCCTGCGTTCCCTGGACCTCGCGACCGTGAGAACCAAAGGCTACGGGTTTCAGGTGGACATGACGCGACGCACGGCGGCTGCCGGCTTCGCAATTCGTGAGATCCCCATCACCTTCCGGGAGCGCCTATACGGCGAGTCGAAGATGAGCGGCTCCATCATCCGTGAGGCAATGTGGCTGGTCACGCGCTGGGGATTCGAACGACCGGTGCGCTACGTCCAACGTGCGTTTTCGCGACGCTGACGTGCCGTTCCTCCAGCCGAGCGATCGACCAGATCGGTAATCGCCGCCTGCACGAGAGCCGCACGAGGAACGTTGCGCATGACGATATCTCGCTCCGCCCCCGTGCCGAGATGCACGTCTCCGGAGCCGAACATGGCTTGAAACAGATTCGAACGGAGAGTGACATCGTGCACTCGCGTGTACGGGATCTCTGCGCGGGTGCGCCGCAGTAGTCCGTGTTGGATGATCACGCGGCGCGTGGTGACGGTCATGCGATGACTGCTCCACACGGCGATGGGCAGCAGCCACCCGAACACGAGAGCCACGATTGAGGCCACAAGCGCGCTGACGCGCATCCACTCTTCGTTCAACACCGCGAAGCTCAGCCCGAAGCCCACCGCCACAATGACTGCTACGAGAGAAGGCAGAAAGAGCGTGCGTGCATGAGGGTGAAGGCGCACAATTACGAACTCCGCAGACGTGTCAGTCTGCGCCGTTGATTTTTGGCGACGCTCGGGCATGGCACAAGTATGCCCAAGGCCACGGTCAGATGATGCGAACGTGCGTGACGTCACCGGCAGAAACGCTCACTCGTTCACCGGAACGATATGCCGGGGAATCAACCCGCAACTCGAGGGCTCCCGTGCTGTCGATTGATTCTGCCGTGCCGAACATTTCCGTGCCGTCAGGCAACTCAACACGAACACGCCGACCGAGGGTGTCACACGAACTCATGACCTCAGCTCGGAGTCCACTCGCGACCGCATCCCCCGCCGCAGCTTCGAACACGCGCGTTACTCGTCGCAGTTCGCTCAGGTACGTTGCGAGGACATCATCGATGTCGGTTGTTGACGCACCGACGAGTGCGAGTGACACAGCCGATTCGACGGGCAACTCATCTGAAGTGAGCGTCAGGT
>JBFYOK010000011.1:0-5331 GCA_041303845.1 Microbacteriaceae bacterium
CTCAACCGCGACAATCTGGCTGGCTTGCTCAAAGTCGATGAGATTGCCGACGCGGACGCTCCCAACCTCGTTGTCGGTGATCTTTCGTTTATCTCTCTCACGCACGTGATTCCCGCACTCAGGGCGACCGCCACGGCCGACGCTGATTTTGTGCTGCTCATCAAGCCGCAGTTCGAGGTTGGGCGGCAGGGCATCCGCGAGGGGATCGTGACGAACGCGGGCAAGCGCGAGGACGCCATCAACGCGGTGTTGTGGAACGCGTTCGACGCGGGTCTCGGCACCGCGGGCATCCTGTCTTCCCCAATCCTGGGTGGCGCCGGAAACCGCGAGTACATCGCCTGGTTCAACGCCACTGTCGGAAGTAATCCGACACAATGGAGAGACCACGTTCACAAACTGGCAGGAGGAACAGCATGAGTGCAGCTCGTCGCGTGCTGGTCATCCCGCATGTCTTGCAAGCGGAGTCGCTCGACGCCGCAGTCGAGACGTGCCGCCAGCTCGTCGCCCAGAGTGTAGTTCCCGTTTTGCGCGAGGCAGAAGGCTCGGTTGTTCGCGATGCTGCGCCAGATCTCACCACACTTGAGTGGCTGGAATCGGGCATCGAGATTGAAGACATTGAGCTCGCCTTTGCCATCGGTGGAGACGGAACAATCCTGCGCGCAGCCGAGGTAGTGCGCGACGCCGCGATTCCGATTGTCGGCGTAAACATGGGCCACGTTGGATTCCTCGCCGAGACCGAGCGCGACAGCATCCACGACACGGTGACTCGTGTGCTTGCCGGTGACTACGCGGTTCAGGAATTGATGGCGCTCGACGTTCGCGTCAAACACGGCAATGACGTCGTTTTTCACACGTGGGCGCTGAATGAAGCAACCGTCGAAAAGGCCAGTCGTGAGCGCATGCTCGAGGTCGTGGTCGAGATCAACCGACGCCCGCTGGAATCTTTCGGATGCGATGGCATTGTTGTGGCAACACCGACGGGGTCGACCGCCTACGCGTTCTCTGCTGGCGGGCCGGTCGTGTGGCCAGAGGTTCAAGCCATGACAGTCGTGCCGCTCTCGGCTCACGCACTCTTCGCGCGCCCCCTCGTCGTAGCACCCGATGCCGCCGTTGCCGTTGAACTTCTCGAACGAAGCAGTGGCACGGGCGTGCTGTGGTGTGACGGTCGACGCACGTTCGACCTGCCCTCGGGCGCACGCGTCGTTGTGCAACGCTCGAAGACTCCCGTTCGACTCGCGCGACTCAACGATGATTCGTTTGCCGATCGTCTGGTCAAGAAGTTCGACTTGTCGGTCAACGGCTGGCGAGGTCCGCAAGCATGATCGAAGAGATTCGCATCCGTGACCTCGGCGTCATTTCCGAGGCGGCCTTGCCGTTAGGCCCCGGCTTCACGGCAATCACCGGTGAAACGGGTGCAGGCAAGACAATGGTCGTGACGGCCCTCGGTCTGCTGCGAGGAGAGCGAGCGGATGCCGCTACCGTTCGCCGCGGAAGTGAAGCGCTGTGGGTCGAAGGCACCTGGCGTCTCGACAATCCCGATGCCATTCGTGCCACGGTCGAAGAAGCCGGCGGCGCACTCGATGGTTCCGAATTGCTTATTGCCCGATCGGTCTCTTCTGAAGGCCGGTCGCGTGCTGTCGTTGGCGGTCGCACCACTCCGGCGGGTGTTCTCCAAACTCTCGCCGATGCACTTGTCGCCGTGCATGGACAGAGCGACCAAATTCGTTTGCGTTCGGCAACCGAGCAGCGCGAGTCACTCGACCGGTACGCGGGGGCAGAACTCGTCGCGGCGCTATCGGAATTCCAGCAGTCGTTCCGACGCTGGCAAAAGAATCAAGCCGAGTTGGCGGAACTCACCGGTGAGCGCGACCGGCGTCAGCGCGAGGCGGATGACCTTCGCGCGGCACTCTCCGACATTGAGGCGCTTGCACCGCAAACAGGCGAAGACGTTGAGCTTCAGGAACTCGCCGAGCGCATGACAAATGTCGAAGACCTGCGCGTAGCCATCGCAGCCGCGCACGCCGCTATTTCGAGTGACGACGATGCAGGTGACGCAATCGGCGCCGTCGAAAACGCGCGCCGCCAGATTGAACGCGTGTCAGCGGTTGACCCGGTGCTCGCGAAGATCGGCGAAACGCTCGTGCAACTCAGCGCTCAGCTGGCTGAAGTGTCGACCGATCTTTCGCGCCGGTTGGCCGACATAGAAATCGACGGTGAGCGCAGTTTGGATGCGGTGCAAGAGCGCCGCGCGCAACTTGCGAACATCATGCGCCGGTTCGGCCCGACACTCGACGACGTTCTGTCATTCGCCGACTCGGGCAGTGCGCGCTTGCTTGCTCTCGACGGTGACTCCGAGCGCATCGATGAGCTCACGGTGCTGACCGGGCAAGACGCGCTCGAGGTGAAGAACCTGGGCGCAGCGTTGAGTGCGGTTCGCGAGAAGGCCGCGGGCGAACTGAGTGCATCCGTCACAATCGAACTTGCAGGCCTGTCCATGCCCGACTCATCGCTGCACGTTCGTGTCACTCGCCTCGACGAGCCAACCGTTCACGGTTTTGATTCGGTCGAATTCTTGTTACAACCCCACGCCGGTTCCGACCCTCGACCCATCGCCAAGGGTGCGTCTGGCGGTGAACTTTCGCGCGTGATGCTCGCCCTCGAGGTCGTCGTGGCCGAGCGTGACCGTGTTCCCACCTATGTGTTCGACGAAGTTGACTCCGGTGTCGGCGGTGCTGCGGCGATTGAAATCGGCCGCCGTCTCGCTCGACTTGCTCAGAACGCACAAGTCATCGTCGTTACGCACCTCGCGCAGGTGGCCGCCTTTGCGACAAACCACCTGCGCGTCGAGAAGAACACCGATGGCGACGTGACAGTCAGCTCGGTAGTCAAACTCGAAGGCGAAGAGCGCATAGCCGAGATGGCTCGACTTCTTTCTGGACTTCCCGATTCCGACACGGGTCTAGAACACGCCAGAGAGCTCGTTCAACTCGCTTCGCTGATAGAGTGAAATCCCGTGGTGGACTCTTCGGGTAGCAAGGTAACAAAGCACATTTTCGTGACCGGAGGTGTGGTCAGCTCCCTCGGAAAAGGTCTCACCGCCGCCAGTCTCGGCAATCTTCTCACCGCACGCGGTCTCCGCGTTGTGATGCAAAAACTTGACCCGTACCTCAACGTCGATCCGGGCACGATGAACCCGTTCCAGCACGGCGAAGTGTTCGTAACCGACGACGGCGCTGAGACAGACCTCGACATCGGCCATTACGAGCGCTTCCTCGACATCGAACTGAGCCAGGCGGCCAACGTCACGACGGGCCAGATTTACTCGCAAGTCATCGCCAAGGAACGTCGTGGTGAGTATCTCGGCGACACAGTGCAGGTCATCCCGCACATCACCGACGAGATTAAGCGCCGAATGCGTTTGCAAGCGGAAGACAATCCTCAGCCCGACGTAATCATCACCGAAATCGGTGGCACGGTCGGTGACATCGAAAGTCAGCCGTTCATCGAGTCGGCACGACAGGTGCGACACGAACTCGGTCGCAAGAATGTCTTTTTTGTGCACGTATCTCTCGTGCCATTCATGGGTGCGTCGGGGGAGCAGAAGACGAAGCCGACTCAGCACTCCGTCGCCGCTCTGCGTTCGATTGGTATTCAGCCCGACGCTCTTGTTCTGCGCAGTGACCGCCCCGTGACGGACAGCAACAAGCGCAAGATCGCGTTGATGTGTGACGTCGATGAGGCTGCCGTCGTTAACGCCGTCGACGTTCCGAGCATCTATGACATTCCCACCATGCTGCATACGCAGGGACTCGATTCCTACATCGTCGACGCACTCGGTCTCGAAGCAACGGCAGTCGACTGGTCGGGCTGGGAGAAGCTCCTGGCCGCCGTGCATGACCCCGCGCACGAAGTGACCATCGGGCTGGTGGGAAAGTACATCGATCTTCCCGATGCGTATCTGTCGGTAACCGAAGCGCTGCGCGCCGGTGGTTTTGCGCACCGCACGAAGGTCAACATCCGCTGGATTCCTTCCGACGAATGCGAAACGCCGGATGGCGCGGCGAAGAACCTCTCCGAACTTGACGGCATCTGCGTGCCCGGTGGTTTCGGAATTCGCGGAATCGAAGGAAAACTCGGTGCCTTGAAGTTTGCGCGCGAGAATCAGATTCCTGTTCTTGGCCTGTGCCTCGGACTCCAGTGCATGGTCATCGAATACGCGCGCGACGTTGCCGGTCTCGCCGGAGCGTCATCGACCGAGTTCGATCCTGAAACCACGGTGCCTGTGATTGCCACGATGGCCGAACAGGTTGACATCATCTCGTCCGGCGACATGGGCGGCACCATGCGACTGGGGCTCTATGACGCTGCACTGACCCCGGGCAGTCTGGCCGCCGAACTCTATGGATCCGAACTGATTCAGGAGCGCCACCGTCACCGTTATGAGGTCAACAACACCTACCGCGACCAGATTGCGCAGGCCGGCCTGCAATTCTCGGGCACGTCCCCAGATGGCACGCTCGTCGAGTTCGTCGAATTGCCTCGGGATGTGCATCCCTTCTACATCGCCACACAGGCTCACCCCGAGCTGCGGTCGCGCCCGAATCGCGCACACCCGCTCTTTGCCGGTCTCGTTGAGGCATCGCTTCAGCGTCAGCAGGCAAGCCGTTTGTTCGACATCGACGAGGCATAGTCGGTGACCGTGTCGTCGGGCAGTGGCGAGCCACGTGAGGGGATGCTCGCTGACGAACCCTTCGGTGTCGAGATTGCCTCGCGCGACATCTCGTTTCATGGCCATGTCTGGAACGTGATGACCGAACGTTTTCGCTACAACGGAGACGAGCTCTCACGCGACTATGTTCAGCACCCCGGTGCGGTCGCGGTCATGGCCTTTGATGACAACGACAGGTTCATCTCAATCCAGCAGTACCGGCACCCGGTTCGCTTGCGTGAGTGGGAGCTTCCCGCCGGCCTGCTTGATCTGGCAGGGGAGGCTCCGCTTGCATCGGCACAACGTGAACTCGCCGAGGAGGTCGACCTAGCGGCCGCCGAGTGGAACGTGCTCACCGATTACTGCACGTCGCCCGGAGGAAACGACGAGGTCGTTCGCGTCTTCATCGCACGTGGACTGACCGACGCCGTGCATGTGTTCGAGCGCACAGGGGAAGAGGCGGACCTCGTTCGCCGATGGGTCTCCCTGGATGAAGCGATGGATGCAGTGCTCGCCGGTCACATCACGAACTCGGTGTATCAGATTGCCGTGCTCACCGCGCATGCGTCGCGCGAGCGCGGCTGGTCGACGCTTCGCCCCGGAGACGCGCCGTGGCCACAACT
>JBFYOK010000012.1:0-12183 GCA_041303845.1 Microbacteriaceae bacterium
GCGGGTGCCCCCGTTCGGGGCGATCCAGTTTGTTGACGGACCACGTCACACCCGCGGGACCCCGCCCAACGTGGTCGAGATGGATGCACTCACCTTCGTTGCGCTCACCACCGGGAGCATCGGCTGGGTCACCGGAGTGAGTGCGGGCGCAGTTCGCGCATCCGGCATCCGGTCAGACATCTCCGAATACTTCCCACTGATGACGGAGGCAGAATAGAGACATGAGCGAAAAATCAACAACGGAAAAAGTCACCGTGCGCCGTGCACCGAAGTTCCTGACGTTCTTCATCTTCGGCGCTGCGCTGGGCGTAATCGCGTCGTTCATTTCGTCAGCTATTTCGTTGACCATCACACCCTCCACCGGTGGAGTTCCCGTCTATCAGATCGTTGGCTTCTTCGCACTCTTCGCTTCGGCCATCGGCGGCTTGATTGGCCTGACAGTGGCGGTCATCTTCGATCGGGTGTTGCGCCGTAAAGCTGGTACCGCTGAGGCGAAGCGCGTCATCACGACGGACCAGGCGCCGAAGAAGTAGCGCCGCGCTTTAGCTCGACTGTGTCGCCTCAACCCAGGCGAGATACTCGCTCGTTACGGTTCCTGTGACGTACTCACCAGTGAAGCAACTCATATCGAGGCCGGTGACTTTCGAGCCTTCGATGATCGCGGCGTGCATATCCTCGACCTCTTGATAGATGAGGTGGTCGGCTCCGAGTTCGGTCGCGATGTCAGGAATCTTGCGACCGTGTGCAATGAGTTCGGTGCGCGAAGGCATGTTGATGCCGTAGACGTGCGGGAAGCGCACGGGTGGTGCAGCGGAGGTGAAGGTGACTTCATTTGCGCCGGCAGCTCGAGCCATGTCGATGATTTCTTTTGACGTGGTGCCTCGAACGATGGAGTCATCCACGATGAGAACGTTTTTGCCTTTGAACTCACTCGACATGGCGTTGAGCTTCTGTCGAACGGAACGCTTGCGCTGAGCTTGGCCCGGCATGATGAACGTTCGCCCGACGTAGCGGTTCTTGTAGAAACCTTCGCGGTACTCAATTCCGAGCTTGCGTGCCACCTGCATTGCAGCCGGACGGGACGAGTCAGGAATCGGCATCACAACGTCGATGTCGCCGGTAGGGGCGTACTCGGCAATCGTGTTTGCGAGTCGGTCGCCAAGTCGAAGGCGAGCTTCATAAACCGAGATGCCGTTCATGATCGAGTCGGGTCGGGCAAGGTAAACGTACTCAAACGAACACGGCATCAGAATGGGATTCGCTGAGCACTGCTTCGAGAACATCTCGCCGTTCGCAGCCACAAAAATTGCCTCGCCGGGTTCGACGTCGCGCACAATGTTGTACCCGGCGCTCTCGAGCACGAGAGATTCACTGGCAACAATCCACTCGGTTTTGTCGTTTTCTGCCGGACGTGAGCCAAGAATCAAGGGGCGAATGCCGAACGGGTCACGGAATGCGAGGACGCCATGACCGGCAATCACCGCAATGGCTGCGTAGGAGCCTTCGACACGAGCGTGCACGCCAGAGACCGCGTCAAACAGGTGGTTTGCATCCAATTCGTCACCCGAAATGCGCGACTGGATTTCGGTTGCCAGCACGTTGAGCAGAAGCTCGGTGTCGCTCGATGTGTTGATGTGACGACGGTCAATCGCGAACAGGTCTCGAGAGAGCTCGCGAGTATTTGTGAGGTTCCCGTTGTGAACGAGAATGATGCCGTAGGGGGCGTTCACATAGAACGGCTGCGCCTCTTCTTCGTTCTTTGCTGCGCCAGCGGTGGCATAGCGGACATGGCCGATTCCCATGTTGCCCAGCAGCGTTCGCATGTCGCGCGTTCGGTACGTCTCGCGAACTTGGCCCTTGGCTTTGAACAAGTGAAGCTGATTGCCCTCGGCCGTTGCCATGCCTGTGGAGTCTTGACCGCGGTGCTGAAGAAGTAGGAGTGCGTCGTAAACCTGCTGGTTAACCGGCTCTTGCGAGACGATTCCGACGATGCCGCACATGACTCTAAGTCTCGCACACTTGCGCGTCAGTAGACTTGACGGCGATGAGCAACTCATATGCGCGCGCGGGGGTAGACACGGCCGCCGGTGACTTGGCTGTCGAACTGATGAAGGCTTCCGTGCGCGCCACGCACGGCCCTGAGGTCATCGGTGGCGTCGGCGGATTTGCCGGCCTATTCGACGTGAGCTTCATCAAGAATTTTCGCCACCCGTTGCTCGCGACGAGTACCGACGGTGTTGGAACCAAGGTTGCCCTTGCTCAGGCAATCGACAAGCACGACACCATCGGATTTGATCTCGTGGGCATGGTCGTCGATGACATCATCGTGACGGGTGCACGCCCCCTGTTCATGACCGACTACATCGCGTGTGGCAAGGTTTTCCCCGATCGGATTGCATCAATCGTCAAGGGCATCGCCGATGCGTGTGCAGAAACGGGCACCGCTCTCGTTGGAGGCGAAACGGCTGAGCACCCCGGTTTGCTTGGCGCCGACGACTATGACGTTGCGGGGGCGGCGACCGGTGTTGTGGAGCGTGACAACATGCTCGGTGCTCATCGCGTCAAGAACGGCGATGTCGTTGTTGCCTGTGCATCGAGCGGTCTGCACTCGAACGGCTTTTCGCTGGTGCGGCACATCCTGGCCAACCAGAAGCTTGACTTCACTGACACGTCGGATGACCTCGGGGGAGTTGTCGGTGAGGTTTTGCTCGAGCCGACGCGCCTCTACACCGGACCGCTTCTCGAGTTGCTTGAATCGCCCGAGTTGGGTTCGGCCGTTCACGCGCTAAGCCACGTGACGGGCGGCGGCATCGCCGCAAACTTGGCTCGCGTCTTGCCGGTCGGGTCGTGGGTCGAGGTCGACCGATCGACGTGGTCACCGCAACCGGTTTTTCGCGTTCTGACCAACATGAGCGGTGAAACGCTCGAATCGACCGAGGGCACCTGGAACTTAGGAATTGGGATGATTGCAATCGTCTCTCCAGATTCCGCATCGGCCGTCACCACGCGGCTCACCGAGCTAGGTATCCCGTCATGGGTTGTCGGCATGGTGTCGACTGCCGAGCGTGATCTCGACGGCTTCGAGCAAGGAGCAAAAGGCGTCGATGGCGGGGCCGTTCGAATGGTGGGTGGTTATGCCCAGTAAGCCCGGTTACTCATTCGTGAGATGGTTCGCGTGGAATGAAGTCGTCATTGCCGCGGGTTTCATCTTTCCCTCGTGGTTGCTCGTCAATGCGATTGTCAGTGGGTGGGACCCGATCTGGCAATTCCTGATTCTCATCATCGGCGGGGTCGTTCAGGGGTTCCTCACTGGATTCGTTCAGTGGGCTCTCTTTGCCCGCGCCGGCATGACTCCACCGCTCTTGCCTTGGCTTGCTTTCACCACTGCTGGAACGGCTCTGGCGTGGATTGTCGTGCAGTTGCCCGGATTTTTTCCGGTCGAAACGGATGCGCCCGCGCGCGTGCCCCTCGTTGCGGTGGGAATTGCGGTGGCACTCGCTGTGCCCATGGTTGCCCAGTGGTGGGTTTTGAAATCAATCACCGCGAGCGCCTGGAAGTTCGCAGCCATCGCATACCTCGGTTGGCTCATCGGAGCGGGAATCATGGGCTCCACCGTGTTGATTCTCGCTGGAGTAACGGACCTGAAGGTCACAATCGCGTTGCTCGTAGTTGGGGCGCTCGCAGCAGTGATGTGCGCGTCCGCCGGGACCTGGCTTGGTGCAGTCGCGGTAAGCGGACAGACCAAGGCGCGCACGACGAAATCGCGAAAGAAGCCTGCGACTCGCGCTCCGAGAACGGCCAAGCCTGCTTCGGTCAAGCCGGCCAGGTCGCAGTCGCCGGCCAAGCCTGCGGCCAAGCCAACAAAAACGAACTAGGCGAGCTTCGCTTCGTCTTCTGATTCGTCGCTGTTTGCATCAAGACCCTCGTCGCCGTCGGCGTATTCAGCCCACTTGGCGAGGTTGTCCTCGAGGTTTGGGTCGCCACCCTCACTACCCGTGAGCTCCCGTTCGAGAGCGGTGTAGTTGGTTTCGGGGCTGAAGTACTTCAGCTCTCGCGCCACCTTGGTGTGCTTTGCCTTTTGACGGCCGCGTCCCATGTGAGACTCCCTTGTACTTTTCCCGTCGCGACCGTATGAATCAACGACGAAGCAAGCCTGAAAAAACTAGCCAAAGTCTAGCACGCGGCACCTCCCGCTCTCGCGATGTGCATGCCTGATGCTTGCTGTTCAGTTCCCCACCACGAGTTGAGTCAGACCGCAACCCACTGTGGCGGAGAGCAGCCCAAGAATGACGCTGATGGCGATGTTACGCCAAGCCAATCGCATGCGAACCCGACCGAGCAGAACCGTTTCGACAGCGAATGTACTGAACGTGGTGAGCCCACCGCAGAAACCGACCCAGACGACGAGCGCGGCATCAAATGTCAGCGCGTCCACAAGTACGAGGCCGAGGGTGACACCGGCGACCAGTGACCCGACTGTGTTGACCACGAGAATCGCTCGCGGGAAGGAATCTGCCTCGCGCCTCGGCAAGGCGAGCGTGAGCGCAAAACGCACGACTGCGCCAACGCCGCCCGCGAGAGCTAGCCAGACCAGCGTGGTCACGTGGTGCCTGCGCTCTCCCGTGCCGCGCCGCCGGAGCGTGCGCCGACGACGAGACCGAGCCACGCGGCGGCGAGCCCGAGAACAAGCGACAGTGAAAGCGCCAGCAGTGCATCCACCCACCGGCCCTCAGTGGCACCCGCAACGATGTTCACGGCGATGGCCGAGAACGTTGTGAATGATCCGAGGATGCCCGGTCCAACGCCGGCCTTGACCCACGCGGGTACACCGGGTCGGCCCCACAAGCCCCCAACGAGCAAACCAAGCGTGAAGGAACCGACCACGTTCACCACCACGGTCGCCACGGATAAAGACCCCGCGGTCTCGTGTGGCATGAGGCGGTCGACGCCGAAACGAGCCAGCGTGCCGATGACACCGCCAACAAAAACCGCGAAAAAGTTCGTCAACGATCGGTCGGACACGCTACTTCTTCTTTCGAGGCCCGCTTGGAAGGTCGATTGGCTTCGTCTCATGAACGCGGGCGTGCGGGCGAATCGCTTCGCCTCGACGCGACTGTCCGGGGACCGGACGTGAACGACGACCATAAATGAGGTCTGTCGAATCGAGCAACCACGGTACGAGCGTGATCGTGACGCCCTTCTCCATCATCAGTCGGGTGCGCATACGACGCGACTTGTGGTTGTGAAGCGCGTGCTCCCACCAGTGGCCCACGATGTACTGCGGCAAATAGACGTTTACGATTTCGGACCCGTGTTCTTTGCGGTGCTCGCGAATGTGTTCGATGAGCGGCCACGTGAGGTCGCGATATGGCGATCGAATGATGTGCAGCGGAACGTGAATGTTGTTGCGAATCCAGTCGAATTCAAGTTGAACCGTCGACGGTTCGTCAATCGATACGTGAACAGCTTCGAGGCTGTCGTGCTTGATTGCGATTGCGAAGTCAAGGGCCTTCAACACGGGTTTCTGCATCTTTCCGACCAGAACGATGGCGTGGTCGCTCTGCTTGTCAAACTCGACGTCGCCAGTGACAGCAACCTCAGCTGAGACATCACGGTAGTAGCGGTTCACGCCAATCATGAGGAAGTAGAGAACCGGCATTGCAATGAAGACCAAATACGCGCCATGTGTGAACTTCGTGACGGTCACGACAATGAGCACGGTGCCGGTAAAGATGGCGCCAATGAGGTTGATTGTGAGGCTGCGACGAATGCTTCCGGCGTTGTCCGGCTTGGTCTTGAGCAGGCGTAGCCAGTGTCGCACCATGCCACTTTGTCCGAGCGTGAACGACGTGAAGACGCCGAGAATGTAGAGCTGGATGAGCTGATTGAGGTTTGCCTGGAAGACCGCAAGAATCGCGATCGCAACGAGGCCCAACGCAATGACGCCGTTGGAGTAAATCAAACGGTCGCCGCGTGTTTCGAGAGCCTTGGGCGCGTACCCATCGTGGGCAAGAACCGACCCCAATAGCGGGAATCCATTGAACGCTGTGTTTGCCGCGAGGAGCAAAACGAGGGCCGTTGCGGCCTGCACGACAAAGAACATGAACGACCCGTTGCCGAATGTGGCACCCGCTAGTTGGGCCATCAGGCTGAGCTGTGGCGTGGTCTCACAATTAGCGAACCCGATAAGGTCACACGCATCTTCGGCGTAGCGAACACCAGAAATAACCGCGAGCGTGATGAGCCCCGAGAACAACGTGATGGCGATGAATCCGAGCATGAACAGCGTGGCGCGCGCGTTGTCAATCTTGGGTTTGCGGAATGCGGGGACACCGTTTGCGATTGCCTCGACTCCCGTGAGCGCGGAGCATCCGCTTGCAAACGAACGCAAGAGCAAAAGGATGAGAGCCGATTGCGCAACGTTGTGCGCATCGACCGCATATTGAGATGAGTCCGCGACAGGAGCATCGCCCAAGAACGTGCGCACAAGTCCGGTGACAATCATCAGCACCACACTGCCCACGAAGAAGTAGGTGGGAACCGCGAAGGCGAGCCCGGCTTCCCGCACACCACGAAGGTTCATGGCGGCGAGAAGAACAACGAATCCAACTGCGAGCCAGACGCGCCACGGGTCGAGGAAGGGAAGCGCCGAGATGATGTTGTCGACGCCGGCCGCAACCGACACGGCTACGGTCATCACGTAGTCGACGAGGAGCGCACTGGCGACGGTGATGCCCGCCCACTCACCGATGTTCTTGCTCGCGACTTCGTAGTCGCCACCGCCCGAGGGGTAGGCCTTGATGAGTTGACGGTAACTCGCCACGACAACGATCATCAACAACACGACAGCAGCTGCAATCCACGGCGTAAAAGCGAGGAACGAGAGCCCGCCCATCAGAAGGATGATGATGATTTCTTGAGGGGCATAGGAGACGGAAGAAAGTGCATCGCTGGCAAAAATGGGCAGGGCAACGCGTTTGGGGAGAAGTTCGCCCTCAAGCCTCGTTGTCGGAAGCGGCTCACCAATGATGAATCGGCGGGCCCGCAGCTCCTCTTTGCTTGGTTTGCGTTCTTGAGATGCCACGAGTGACGACGATACTCCTCCCAGAGAACTTTTCATCTCGAGGTGCCATACTTCTCCCCATGCACCTTCTCGCCGTCGCCAGTATGAAAAACCGAGCACTTATCGCCCTCGTCACGATTGTCGTGGCTATCTTCGGCGGACTTGCACTTGCCTCTCTCAAGCAGGAACTCACCCCTGAGGTTCAGTTCCCTCAGCTTGCTGTTCTGACGACGTATCCCGGTGCCGCTCCCGAGGTTGTGAACCAAGACGTGTCGACGCCGGTCGAGACCGCTATCCAAGGCGTACCCGGTATCGAGTCGACAACGGCGACATCGAGCACCAACCTCAGCCTGATCCAGGTTTCCTTCACGTACGGCACCGATCTCGTGCTGTCGGAGCAAAAAATTAACCAGGCGATAAACCGCATTAAGTCTCAATTGCCCGAGGATGTGAGTCCGCAGGTCATCTCGGGAAGCTTCAGTGACTTCCCCGTGATTCAGCTGGCTGTGTCGTCCGACCTCACGACGACCGAGCTTGCCGATCTCATTCGCAATTCGACGTTGGCCGAGATCAAAGACCTTCCCGGTGTCCGTGACGCCATTCTGATTGGCGCCCCGGCGCAGCAGATCAACATCACGCCGAACCTCGACACGCTTCGTGCAGATGGCCTCTCGACGACGTCGATTCGCGATGCACTTGACCAGAACGGCTTGCTGATTCCGGCCGGTCAGATTACCGAGGACGACAAAACTCTTACCCTCGTATCGGGTGAAAGTCTGACCTCGGTTGAGGCCGTACGCGCGCTTCCTCTCATTGGCGGAAACACCGGCGGACTCGTGACGATTGGGGATGTCGCGACCGTCGAATTGGGCACCGCGGAACAAACCACGCTCAGTCGCGTGAACGGCAAAGAGGCCTTGACCATTGCGGTCACGAAGTTACCCAGTGCGAACACCGTTGAGGTCTCGCATGAGGTGAATCAGATCATCCCTGACCTTCAGTCATCGCTCGGTTCGGGCACGGAATTCACGACCGTGTTTGACCAAGCGCCGTTCATTGAAAAGTCGATTGAGTCGTTGACCCAAGAGGGTCTGCTCGGTCTGCTCTTCGCCGTCATCATCATTCTCGTGTTCCTTGTTTCAGTGCGCTCGACACTCGTGACGGCAATCTCGATTCCGACGTCCGTGCTCATCACATTTATTGGGCTGCA
Source organism: Microbacteriaceae bacterium (assembly GCA_041303845.1). Taxonomy (GTDB): domain Bacteria; phylum Actinomycetota; class Actinomycetes; order Actinomycetales; family Microbacteriaceae; genus RFQD01. The sequence goes on from JBFYOK010000012.1 coordinate 8,274, forward strand.
GGCCCTCGGCTATTCGCTGAACATTCTGACCCTCGGAGCTCTGACCATCGCCATTGGTCGCGTAGTTGATGACTCGATCGTGGTTATTGAAAACATCAAGCGAAACCTGGTCGTGCCGGGAAGTGACCGGGCCAAGGTGATTGTGGATGCCGTGCGCGAGGTCGCTGGAGCTGTCACGGCATCGACGGCGACGACAGTGGCTGTGTTCTTGCCTCTCGCGTTTGTCACGGGCATCACCGGAGAACTCTTCAAGCCCTTCGCGTTGACCGTCACGATTGCCCTTCTCGCATCGCTGCTCGTGTCGCTGACAATCGTCCCTGTGCTCGCGTACTGGTTCTTGCGAGCGCCCGAGGAGTACCGCCGTTTGCGCAAGAACGCAAAGCCGGTTCGTCACCACGACGAGAACGAAGAAACCTGGCTCCAGAAGGGCTACAAACCGATTCTGCGTTGGACACTGAAGTATTCCGCGCTCACTCTGGTCTTGGCCGTTGTCGTTCTCGGAGGAACGGTCGCGCTCGTTCCATTCATGAAGACCAACTTCCTAGGCTCGTCGGGACAAGACACCTTTACGGTTTCGCAGTCGATTGAAGCGGGAACCAGCCTCGACGCCCAAGACAAGCTCGCGACCACCGTCGAGGAGGCGCTCTCGGGCACACCCGGCGTGGTTACTGTGCAGGTGTCTATCGGCTCCTCGGGTAACGCACTCCGCGATGCATTCTCGGGCGGGGGAGACACTGCAATCACCTATTCGGTAACAACCGAAAGCAACGTTGATCAGACCAAGGTGCAAGACGATGCGCGAGCCCGCCTCGCTGACGTGGTCGACATGAAGACCGTCAACATTGCGGCGACGAGTGGATTCGGTTCCAGCAGCGATATCAAGGTTGACGTCACGGCTCCAAGTCAGGCTGTGCTCGAAGAAGCGACGGCAGCCGTCACCGACGCCATGCGCGGTCTGCCCGAGGCAAAACAGGTTGAAAACAACATCGCAACCACGCGCCCCTACATCTCCATTGCCATCAAGCGTGATGTCGCGGCGGAGAACGGTTACAGCGAGGTCGCGCTTGCAGGCTACGTTGCGGCGAAGACGCGCCCGGCGCAGCTGGGCAAGGTTGAAATCAACGGAAGCCTCGTCGATGTCTACCTCGAGACGGACAATCCGCCGGCCACTCTTGAAGAAGTGAAAGCGATTGAGGTGCCCACACCGCGCGGCATCAAGCCGCTGACCGAACTCGCTGACGTGTCGGTTGTGGATGGTCCTGCGACCGTCACCACGGTGAAGGGCCAGCGCAGCGCATCCGTCACGATCACACCAAACAGCGAAGACTTGGGCACGGCCTCGGCTGCCGTCACCCAGGCGCTGGATACAGCTGAGCTTCCTGCGGGTGCCTCAGCAGAAATCGGCGGTGCAGCTTCAGATCAGACCGCTGCGTTTAGCCAGCTTGGCCTCGCCTTGCTCGCAGCAATCTTGGTGGTCTACATCATCATGGTCGCGACGTTCCGCTCGCTGCTTCAGCCGCTCTTGCTGCTCGTTTCCATTCCGTTCGCAGCGACCGGTGCGATCGCGCTCCAGGTTGTCACCGGCGTTCCACTCGGCGTCGCGTCGATGATCGGTGTGCTCATGCTCGTCGGAATCGTCGTCACCAACGCCATCGTGCTGATCGACCTGGTCAACCAGTACCGCACGCGGGGCTCGTCGGTGAAGGAAGCTGTGACAGAGGGAGCAAGTCGACGTCTGCGGCCAATCATCATGACCGCCGCCGCGACGATCTTCGCCCTGATCCCTCTCGCGTCAGGCCTCAGCGGCTCTGGCGGCGGTTTCATCAGCCAGCCTCTCGCCATCGTCGTTATCGGTGGACTCTTGTCATCGACTGTGCTGACGCTCATCGTTTTGCCGGCAATGTATGCGGTGGTCGAAGGCCGTCGCGAAACGGTGAAGGCCAAGCGAGCTGCGCGTCGCCAGGCGAAGCAGGATGTTCTTCGCGCCGAAGCGCTGTCGGGCACTGTTGCCCCGGCCAAAGCTAAAGCAGAAAAGCCGGCCAAGGCCGCGAAGGTCAAGAAGGTCAAGGAGCAGAAGGCGTCGGCTTCGGCATCGCCTGAAAGTGACTCCAACGAGTCTTCCAAGCCTTCGATAGCACCGACTCCTGACACGCAGAAGCCGAACTTCATGTCATATCTGTCGCCTTCATCGACCCCGGTGACTGACGAGAGTGATGACACGAGCGACGACAAGCCCTCCCGGTAATGTGAGGCGGGTGAAGCTCGCCGAATCACCCCGTTTTGCCATGGTCGCCCTTGTGGCGGTTGCGGCTATCTGGGGTGCGGCATTCGTGTTGATGAAGCCAGCCATCAACGAACAACCCTTCTGGGACTTCTTGGCGACTCGCTTCACGTTGGCGACACTCATCATGATCGCCGTGCAACCCAAGGCACTGACGAAGGTAAACCGGCGGATGCTCTGGCGCGGAGCCATACTTGGCGTGTTCCTCGGTCTCGCATATGTTTTCCAGACCATCAACCTGGAACTGACGACGGCCGCAATCACGGGCTTTCTCACCGGTCTTTACGTGGTCTTCACACCACTACTTGCCCGCACGATTTTCAAGACTCGCATCCGGGCACAGGTTTGGGTGGGAGCGATTCTCGCTCTGATTGGCCTCGGGCTGATTTCGATTACAGGCTTCAGTTTTGACGTCGGCCACATCTGGGGCGTTCTCTGTGCAGTCTTTTTCGCAGCGCACATCGTGGGGTTGGGTCGATGGAGCCCCGGACTCGACTCATACCCACTGACGATCATCCAGCTCGCGTCTCTGACGTGCGTTTTCTGGATCGGGGCCTTGCAAGACGGCTACCAACCGCCTCCGAATTTCTCCGTGTGGTTTGCGGTCGTCTTCACGGCCGTTTTTGCGACGGCAATTGGTTTCTTTGTTCAGACATGGGCTCAGTCGAAAATGGATGCGTCTCGCGTGGCCGTCATCCTGACCCTCGAGGTTGTCTTCACCGCCATCATCGCGGTTGGTGTGGGTCAAGAAACACTGTTGCTGAAGACCGTTGTGGGTGGCGCGATCATCGTTCTCGCCATGTTTGTTGTCGAATGGCCATCTCGAAAGAAGGATCCTGTCTCGCCCCTCGAGCCAATGGTGCACTAGGGTTGAAAGGTCGGCTCTTGACACCGCGATAAGCGGGCATTGTTTGTATGTCAGGCGGGCCGGTTTCATCTCACATCCGAGATGGATAGTCACACTGAGTGAATCGGTCCCGGCCACAGTTTCGTCCGGGTAGTTGCGACGGTTGTCGTCGTGGTGCGCGTGGGTTATTCCGCACGCCCGTCACGCTTGGAAGAAACGAAAGTACACAATGCCTAAGAGCAAGAAGCCAGCCGGCGGTCGTCCGGCCAAGAATTATGATCCGAGTCGCGCGCCGAAGTCGGCTGGAGTAAGTGCCGGTAGCCGGAGCCCAAAGCACCGCGGATACCGACCAGAAGAGACCACAGAAGCCCCGAAACGTCGGTGGAGTGCCGATGAGCGCGCCGCAAAGGCCGGCGTGCGCGGCGAGAAGCCTGCTCGTGCTGAGCGCGGCACCCGCGATGAGCGTCCCGCTCGCGATGACCGCCCGGTTCGCGCGGAACGCACAGACCGTCCTCGCTTCGAGCGACGCGAACGCCCGGCTCGTCGTGATGACCGCGATGACCGCCCAGCGCGTCGTGATGACCGGGATGAGCGTCCCGCTCGTCGCACGGATCGCGATGACCGTCCGGCACGCGCAGAACGTGGTGCACGGGAAGAACGTCGTCCGCTCGCTCGCGGCGAGCGACCACGCTTCGACCACGTAGACCGCCCACCTCGTGACCGTAACGCTGGAGCAAGCCGTGGTGAGCGTCCTCGCTTCGACCGCGATGACCGCCCAGCAC
>JBFYOK010000013.1:0-9210 GCA_041303845.1 Microbacteriaceae bacterium
CTCATTGTGCATCCACCGACTTTGGCCAAAGCCGCCGGCGAGCTCAGAGAGCAACTTCGAGACGCATTCGATGTCTTGTTGGCTGAGGTTCCTGATGCGGAGTCGGGCAAGCGCGTCGAGGTAGCAGCGTTCTGCTGGCAGGTCATGGGTCAAGCCGACTTCACTCGAACGGATGCGGTTATTGGGTTTGGTGGTGGCGCAGTCACCGACTTGGCCGGATTCGTTGCGGCCACGATGTTGCGTGGGATCCGATTCGTAAATGTCCCGACAAGTGTGCTCGGCATGGTCGATGCGTCAATTGGTGGCAAAACGGGCATCAACACGGCCGAAGGCAAGAATCTTGTCGGTGTCTTTTTCGCTCCCGTCGCCGTTGTTTGTGACCTGGCAACGCTGGACACCCTGCCCGTGAATGAAAAGCTGGCCGGATTCGCAGAAGTCGTGAAGTGCGGATTTATTGCCGATTCCGAAATCTTGGACATCATCGAGGCCGACGTAGATCGAGCGACGGATACGCATTTCCTAGAGTTCCGTCAGTTGATTGAGAAGGCCATTGCAATCAAGGCTCGCGTGGTCTCGGAGGACTTCACCGAGCAAGGCCAGCGCGAGATCTTGAACTACGGACACACGCTGGGCCACGCGATTGAGCACGCGGAACGGTACCAGTGGCGCCACGGTGCTGCAATATCGGTCGGGATGATGTTTGCCGCTGAACTGTCTGCGCTGACGTCGTCCCTACCCGTTGAGGTGGTCGATCGACAGAGGCGCGTTTTGACTCTTCTCGGTCTACCCACGACATACAGTGCCTCGCGGTGGGACACTCTGCTGGCCGCTATGCGTCGCGACAAGAAGGCGCGCGGAAGCATGCTTCGCTTCATCACGTTGAGTGATATCGGAAAGCCGGTCACGGTTAATGTCCCGGATACGTCCGTGCTGTTCGCGGCGTACCAAGAACTCGCGCAATAGACTTACCGCCATGCGCATCCTGGTACTTAATGGCCCGAACTTAGGGCGACTCGGCGTGCGCGAGCCTGAGGTCTATGGTTCGTTGACATTGGAAGATCTTCACCGGGTTTTGAGCAGTGATGCGCCGGATCACGCAGTAGACGTCCGCCAGACGAATTCCGAACCCGAGCTGATGTCGTGGCTTTACGAGGCGGCCGACAACCGCATCCCGGTCATTCTCAACCCCGCGGCTTTCACTCATTACTCATACGCTTTGCGGGATGCAGTGTCGATGGTTACCAAATCGGGCGTGCCTCTGATCGAAGTGCATATTTCCAATCCACACGCCCGTGAGGAGTTCCGACACACCAGTGTGATTTCAGCGGTTGCCACCGGTGTCATCGCGGGGTTTGGTTTCGATTCCTATCGTCTCGCCCTCACGCAACTCACGCGCGGGTAGACTCTAGAACTGCGCAGTTGCGCAACGTATTCTTTTCGGCTTCGCATTCATAAGGAACTCACCATGGCAACTACTGCAGACATCAAAAACGGAGTCGTCATCAAAATTGACGGTCAGCTGTGGAACGTCATCGAATTCCAGCACGTGAAGCCAGGTAAAGGCGGAGCCTTCGTTCGCACAAAAATGAAGAATGTGCTTTCGGGCAAGGTTGTTGATAAGACGTACAACGCGGGAACGAAGATTGAGACCGCAACCGTAGATCGGCGTGACTTTCAATACCTCTACAACGACGGCAATGAATACGTATTCATGGACAAAGACACGTTCGAGCAGCTCTCTGTCGCCGAAGCCATCGTCGGCGACGCCAAGAACTTCATGCTCGAGAATCAAGAGCTTCAGATTGCACTGCACGAGGGGGAGGCCCTGTACGTGGAACTGCCCACTAGCGTCGTGCTCGAACTGACGTACACCGAACCCGGGCTCCAGGGCGACCGTTCCTCCGCTGGAACAAAGCCAGGCACCCTCGAGACCGGTTACGAAATCCAGGTGCCTCTCTTTCTGGAGTCCGGCACCAAGGTCAAGGTGGACACCCGCACGGGTGACTACCTCGGTCGCGTAAACGACTAGTTTGTGAGCGCTCGACGAAAGGCGCGCAAACGCGCCTTGGACATTCTTTTCGCTGCAGATGTTCGGCACGACACTCTGGCCGCATCGCTGGAAGCAGAAGCATCTCGTGCAGCGAGCGAACCAGATCGAGAAGCCTCCTGGGTTTATGCTCGTGAGATTGTTGATGGCATCATCGACAACGCCGAAGTGATTGATGAGACCCTCGAGACCCATGCGCGAGGGTGGACAATCGCACGAATGCCCGCGGTGGATCGAGCGATTCTGCGCATGGCCGCCTGGGAGATCCTTTTTAACCCCGAGGTACCCGACACGGTCGTCATCAACGAAGCAGTGGAGCTCGCGACGTCCTTGAGCACCGACGACTCCCCAACGTTCATCAACGGCGTGCTTGGGGCTATTTCTTCTACACCGCACTAGCCGTGTCTTGAGTTGAACCCTCTTCCGTCTGCTAGTCTTCACCTGTACGACATCCTTTAAGGCCGTCCTGTGAGACGGGAAAGGGGGTCAGGTGACTGCTCGAACCGTCTTGCAGGCGACTGATATCCAACGCGCATTGACTCGAATCGCACACGAGATTCTTGAGTCAAACCGTGGTGCGGACGGTCTCGTTATTCTTGGAATCCCGACTCGCGGAGTATTCCTCGCTCAGCGCATCTCGGACATCATCGCGTCTATTGAGCCTGGAACGCTGGTGCCGGTAGGCGCTCTTGACGTCACGATGTACCGGGATGATCTTCTCGAGCAACCAACGCGCTCGATATCTCCCACCGATGTTCCCTTCGCGGTAGACAACTCGACAGTCGTGCTCGTCGACGATGTCCTCTACTCGGGTCGCACCGTGCGAGCCGCACTCGACGCCGTCACGGATTTGGGTCGACCCCGAGCAGTCAGGCTCGCTGTGCTTGTTGATCGTGGGCACCGTGAGCTTCCCATTCGTGCCGACTACGTTGGCAAAAATCTTCCGACATCGCACACGGAGCGCATCAACGTACTTCTTCTCGAGGCCGACGGCGAAGACGTCATCGAGATTGCGGAGATGGACTGATGCGGCATTTGCTGTCAACGGCTGACGTCAGTCGAGACGTCGCTGTTGCTCTTCTTGACTCTGCAGAAGATATGGCGACAGCCGCTGATCGTGCGCACAAGAAGTTGCCCGCACTGCGTGGTCTCACCATCGTCAACCTGTTCTTTGAGGATTCAACCCGTACGCGCATTTCTTTCGAAACGGCAGAGAAAAGACTCTCGGCTGATGTCATCAACTTCACGGCGAAGGGATCGAGTGTGTCAAAGGGTGAGAGCCTGAAAGACACCGCCCAGACTCTGACGGCGATGGGAGTAGATGGAGTCGTTATTCGTCACGGGTCATCAGGTGCACCTCATCAGCTCGCGACCCGAGGGTGGATTGATCTGCCCGTAGTGAATGCGGGCGACGGAACACACGAGCACCCGACGCAGGCCCTTCTTGATGCATTTACCCTGCGTAAACGCATTCATGGTTCCGCGTCTCGCGGACGCGGTCTTGACGGAATGCGTGTCGCAATCGTTGGGGACGTTCTGCACAGTCGAGTCGCTCGCTCGAATGCATGGTTATTGACTACTCTGGGCGCCGAAGTAACTTTCGTCGCGCCGCCGACACTGTTGCCCCATTCGCGTGAAGCTTTCCCGGTGAACGTGGCGACCGACTTGGATGAAGTCCTGTTTTCGAAGCCGGACGCCGTCATGATGCTGCGAATCCAAAAAGAAAGAATGAATCAGGCGTTCTTCCCGAACGAGCTGGAATTCTCTCGACTCTGGAGTCTCACCGCAGAGCGGTTTGCGTCAATGCCAGACCGTGCTTTGATCATGCACCCCGGTCCCATGAATCGGGGACTCGAGATTTGCTCAGCTGCAGCTGACTCGCCGCAGTCCACCGTGCTCGAACAAGTCGCGAATGGTGTTTTTGTCCGAATGGCCGTCTTGTTTGCGGTCCTGACTGGAAATGAAGGCTCATGAATCACGTTGTCTTTACCGGCGCGAGGCTGCCAAGTGGCTCAATTGTGGATATCAGAGTTCGTGACGGAATCATTGCCGAAATCGGTCTTGGGCTCGAAACTGCTGGAGCGCAGAGCGTTGATGTGGTTGGGCTTCAGGTACTTCCTGGATTGGTCGACCTCCACACTCACTTGCGTGAGCCGGGCTTCGAGGCGAGCGAGACCGTGCTCACGGGAACACAGGCGGCGGCTGCTGGCGGGTTCACCACTGTGTTCGCCATGGCGAATACGAATCCGGCTGCAGATTCTGCTGGTGTTGTCGAGCAGGTCTGGCAGCGTGGCGTCGAGGCTGGATACGCGAGTGTTCGACCAATCGGCGCAGTAACTGTAGGTCTAGCTGGTGAGACGCTGGCAGACATTGGCGGCATGGCTGGGTCTCGTGCAAAGGTTCGTGTCTTTAGTGATGACGGTAAATGTGTTCACGACCCGCTTGTGATGCGACGCGCACTCGAATACGTGACAGCTTTCGACGGAGTGATTGCCCAGCACGCACAAGAACCGCGCCTGACGGTGGATTCGCAGATGAATGAGGGAACGATTTCCTCACGACTCGGTCTTGCCGGATGGCCCGCTGTCGCTGAAGAGACCATCATCGCTCGGGACGTCTTGTTGGCCGAGTACACCGGTTCACGGCTACACGTCTGTCACCTATCGACGGCCGGTTCGGTCGAGATTGTGCGCGCGGCAAAACTCAAGGGTATCCGGGTCACTGCCGAGGTAACTCCCCACCACCTCTTGCTGACAGACGAATCAGCCATTGACTATGACGCACGCTTCAAGGTGAACCCACCCTTACGCTCGAACACAGATGTTCAGGCACTTCGACAAGCTTTGGCTGACGGGACAATTGACGTTGTTGCGACTGACCACGCACCGCATCCACTTGAACTCAAGGACTGCGAATGGAGCGAGGCTGCCTTCGGCATGGTCGGACTCGAGACGGCTCTGTCAATTGTTCAAATGGCTATGGTCGAGACTGGTCTGCTCGACTGGGATGGCGTTGCTCGCGTTATGAGCACAACTCCTGCCGAGATCGGTGGAGTTGCAGATGTGGCCGGCTCGCTCGAAGTTGGGCGTCCCGCTGACCTCTGTTTTGTTGAGACCGACGCGAACAACGTACTGACCCCCAGCGACTTGGCCGGAAAGTCGATCAACTCTCCGTATCTCGGGCTCGATCTGCCGGGTCGCGTTGTTCACACGATGCGTCATGGCTACTTCACGAAGCGAGACGGTGTCGTTGTTGATTCTCAGCTTGTCTCGCAGGCGGCTCGCGCCGAAGAGCTCGCTCGCCTTATCGACCAGTCAGGAGAGAACCGTGGATAAAGTTTTGGGAACTGTGGTCGTCTTCGCCCTTATTTCCACGGCGTTGACTTTGATGGCGCTGTCATGGCAACGCCGTCAGCGTCGCGATATCGCTTTAGGAATTGCGAGCGCAGGTGGCGACAGGGGAGTATCAATTCTTTCGCTGATGTGTTTCTACGTCGCGACGACCCCGGCAAACAATCCGCTGGAAAGACTGGGTATTCCTGGGCTTGCATTTCGAGCACGAGCACGGGTCTCAATCGAGACAACCGGCGTCGTCATCGAACCGCAGGGGGAGATTGCGACAGTGATTTCCCTTGCACAGGTCCAGAGCGTTCGCGAAGCGAGCGTGGCCATCGATAGGTCCGCGGGTCGGAATTCCTTGACTGCGCTGGATTGGACAGCGTCCAACGGGCAAGCTCTGACGAGCTTCTTTCGCATGCCTCGCCGTGGTGACCGTCAACTGTTCATCGCTGGCTTGGCGCAGCTCGTCACCGCACAGACCAACAATCGCCCATCTACCGACGTTTCAACGAAAGAGTCCACCCAGTGATGAATCCAATTGAACCCGCCGTTTTGGTGCTTGAAGACGGCACGCGTTTTCGCGGGAGGGCCTTTGGGTCTCTTGGCCGGACAATCGGAGAGATCGTCTTTGCAACAGGCATGAGCGGTTATCAAGAGACGCTGACCGACCCCTCATACGCAGGGCAAATAGTTCTCATGACCGCTCCACACATTGGAAACACCGGCATGAATGATGAGGATATGGAGTCGCGTCGCATCTGGGTCAGCGGCTTCATCGTTCGTGAACCTAGTCGCGTTGTCTCTAACCATCGCTCACAGCGCTCGTTGGATGACGACATGGTGAGCAATGGCATTGTTGGGTTGGCAGGTATCGACACACGTGCCGTGACTCGTCACATCCGCGATAAGGGAGCGATGCGCGCAGGAATTTTTTCCGGTGCCGAAACGAAACTCTCAGAGGATGCACAACTTGCCGCCGTCCGCGACGCTCCCAACATGGCCGGCCAGAACTTGTCTGACCAAGTTTCCACACCTGAGCCGTATGTCGTGCTCGCGCTCGGTCAAAGCATTGGCACCGTCGCCATTCTTGACCTGGGCGTCAAGAAATCAACGGTGAACTACATTGCCGAACGAGGATTTGATGCCCACGTGCTACCTCAGACCGTAACGATGGACGAGATTGTTGCACTCGCCCCGGACGCGCTCTTCTATAGCAATGGCCCTGGTGATCCGAGCGCGTCGGATCGACACGTCGAGTTACTGCGTTCGGCCCTGCGGGCTGGGATTCCCTTCTTCGGCATCTGCTTCGGCAATCAACTTCTGGGTCGTGCGCTTGGCTTCTCGACGTATAAGTTGCCCTTTGGCCACCGCGGAATCAACCAGCCAGTCCTCGACAAAGAAACTGGTCGCGTGGAAATCACGAGTCAGAACCACGGATTTGCCGTTGACGCTCCGATTGATGGAGTGCTGGATTCTCCAGAAGGTTTCGGTCGCGTCGAGGTGAGTCACTTCAGCCTCAATGACAACGTCGTTGAGGGATTGCGGTGCCTTGACCTGAACGCATTCTCTGTCCAGTACCACCCAGAAGCGGCTGCTGGACCGCACGATTCGAACTACCTGTTCGATCGATTCCGCGACATGGTCGTGGCCACACGCAACTTGGAAGGTCGCAACTAATGCCTCGCCGTACCGATATCAACTCCGTACTCGTGATCGGATCTGGACCCATCGTCATTGGTCAAGCCTGCGAGTTTGATTACTCTGGGACACAGGCTTGCCGGGTGCTGCGTGAGGAAGGCATCCGTGTCATTCTGGTCAATTCCAACCCGGCAACAATCATGACCGACCCAGACTTTGCTGACGCAACATATATTGAGCCGATAACGCCCGAGATTATTGAATCAATCATCATCAAAGAGAAGCCGGATGCGATTCTTCCGACGCTGGGCGGCCAAACTGCACTCAACGCCGCCATCGCGTTGCACGAGATGGGAATCCTCGAGAAGTACAACGTTGAGCTCATCGGTGCCAAGGTTGACGCCATCCGAAAGGGTGAAGACCGTCAGCTGTTCAAGGACCTCGTTCTTCAGGCCGGAGCCGATGTCGCACGATCGCACATCGCCCACACAGTCGACGAAGCCATTGCGCATGCCGAGGACCTCGGTTATCCACTCGTCGTCCGTCCGTCCTTCACCATGGGCGGACTCGGATCAGGTTTCGCGTATACGCGTGAGGAACTCATCCGCATCGTTGGAGATGGCTTGCAGTCCAGCCCGACAAGCGAGGTTTTGCTCGAAGAGAGCATCTTGGGCTGGAAAGAGTATGAGCTCGAGCTCATGCGCGACACGGCAGACAACACGGTTGTCGTGTGTTCAATCGAGAATGTCGACCCGGTTGGTGTGCACACCGGAGACAGCATCACGGTCGCACCTGCGCTGACGCTGACTGACCGCGAGTACCAGAACTTGCGTGATATTGGCATCGAGATTATTCGGCTCGTTGGCGTCGACACAGGTGGTTGCAACATTCAATTCGCCATAGACCCGGCCGATGGTCGCGTCATTGTCATCGAGATGAACCCGCGCGTGTCGCGCTCGTCCGCCCTCGCTTCAAAGGCAACTGGCTTTCCGATTGCAAAGATTGCTGCCAAGTTGGCGATCGGCTATCGACTTGATGAAATTCCGAACGACATCACCGGAGTGACGCCCGCGAGCTTTGAGCCCACTCTCGACTACGTCGTGGTCAAGGTTCCTCGCTTTGCTTTCGAGAAGTTCCCCGCCGCTGATGCGACTTTGACGACAACGATGAAGTCTGTTGGTGAAGCGATGGCCATTGGTCGCAACTACGCCCAGGCGTTGCAGAAGGCACTGCGATCTCTTGAGAAGCGGGGGAGCTCGTTCCATTGGGGACAAGAGGACCGAACGGTTGCCGAGCTCATCCACACGTCGAAGACGCCTACTGACGGCCGTATCGTGACTGTCCAACAGGCGCTTCGTTTTGGAGCCTCTGCAGAGGAGATTTTTGACGCCACAGCGATTGATCCGTGGTTCATCGACCAAATTGTTCTCATCAACGAGATTGCCGACAGCGTTATTCAAGCTCCTGAACTTGACGACGAGACTCTTCGTCTGGCAAAGGACTATGGATTCTCCGACGCTCAGATTGCACAGCTGCGTGACATGAGTGAAGCCGAGGTGCGCGCTCACCGCTACTCCCGAGGCATTCGCCCAGTTTTCAAGACTGTCGACACGTGTGCGGGCGAATTCCCCGCACTCACGCCGTATCACTACTCCAGCTACGACGAAGAGACGGAAGTCCAACCGAGTGATCGCCGCAAAGTGGTGATCATTGGCTCGGGACCCAACCGAATCGGACAGGGCGTTGAGTTCGACTACTCCTGCGTGCATGCCGCCTTCGAGTTGTCGGATGCGGGTTATGAAACCATCATGATCAACTGCAACCCAGAAACGGTGTCCACCGACTACGACACGAGCGACCGACTCTATTTTGAGCCTCTGACCCTCGAAGATGTGCTCGAGGTTATTCATGCCGAGTCCTCACACGGTGAACTCGTTGGCGTCGTCGTTCAGCTCGGTGGGCAGACTGCGCTCGGCCTCGCTAAAGGACTTGAAGCCGCTGGCGTTCCGATTCTCGGCACGACGCCAACCGCAATTGACCTCGCAGAAGAGCGAGGAGCGTTCTCTCAGATTCTTGTCGAGGCCAACCTACTTGCTCCACGTAACGGAACTGCCACGGACGTGGACGGCGCCGTCGTTGTTGCCGAGGAGATTGGTTACCCCGTTCTCGTTCGGCCGAGCTTTGTTT
>JBFYOK010000014.1:0-6148 GCA_041303845.1 Microbacteriaceae bacterium
CGAGACCTTCACGAGCTTCGTCCTCAGTCACCACGCACGGAGGAACGACGTGCAGGCGGTTGTCAGCCATGAAGGGGAGGAGCTTGTGCGCGAGTAGGGCAGCCCTGAGTTTGCCCATCCATGCCGCATCGACCGGCGCTTTCGTTGTGCGGTCGGTGACAAACTCGACCGCCCAGAACACACCCGACCCGCGAACGTCACCGATGATGTCGTGCTTCGCCTTCAACGCCTCGAGCCCGGGCCCGAGAACGGTGGCACCGATGTGCTTGGCGTTTTCGACGATTTTCTCTTCTTCCATGGCTCCGAGTGCTGCGATGATGCTGGCGCTGGCGAGTGGATGCCCAGAATAAGTGAGTCCGCCGGGAAACACTCGCTCGTCGAACGTCTTTGCGATGGCATCGGAGATCATCACACCACCGACCGGGATGTAGCCGGAGTTCACACCCTTAGCGAAGGTGACGAGGTCGGGCACGACGTCGAATGCGTCGAACGCGAACCACTCACCCGTGCGACCGAAGCCGGCCATAACCTCATCAAGAATGAGCAGAATGCCGTACTTGTCGCACAGCGCGCGAACACCAGCGAGGTATCCGGGCGGCGGAATGAGGATGCCGGCGGTCCCGGGCACCGTCTCAATCAGCAGAGCTGCGATGCCGTCGGGGCCTTCTGCCTGAATTGTGCGCTCCAACGAGTGAAGAGCGCGTTCGCTCTCCTGCGCGGGGCTGGTCGACCAGAACTCTGAACGGTAGTGGTACGGACCAAAAACGTGCTTGTGTCCGCGAGCGAATTCGTTCGGGATGCGCCGCCAATCGCCGGTCGACACGATGGCCGAACCCGTGTTGCCGTGGTACGAGCGGTAGAACGAGATGACCTTGTCGCGTCCGGTATGCAGACGGGCCATGCGAATGGCGTTCTCGTTGGCATCCGCACCGCCGTTGGTGAAGAAGACCTTGTTGAAGCCCTTTGGTGCGTGCGACAAAATCTTCTGCGCCGCCAACGCGCGCATGTTGTTCGCGTGTGCGGGGGCGACGGTGGTGAGAACATCCGCCTGAGCCTTGATCGCTTCAATCACTTTTGGGTGCTGGTGGCCGATGTTGACGTTGACGAGCATGCTCGAGAAATCGAGGTACGTGTTGCCCTCGTAATCCCAGATGCGACTGCCCTTGCCGCCGGCGATGACAAACGGATTGAGCGTGCCTTGAGCTGACCACGAGTGAAAGACACTCCCCATGTCGGCTTCGCGAACGCTCGCGTTGTCGGCGGGGTGAAGCAATGGGGAATCAGACATAACGTTCTCCTTGAGTTTTCTCGGGCTTAGTTCTGAGGGAATCCGAGGTTGATTCCGCCGTGACTCGGGTCAAGCCAGCGGCTGGTGATTGCCTTGCCGCGCGTGAAGAAGTGCACACCCTCAGCGCCGTGCGCCTTGGTGTCTCCGAACAGCGAGTTCTTCCAGCCGCCGAACGAGTAGTAGGCCACGGGCACGGGAATCGGAACGTTGATGCCGATCATGCCGACTTCGATTTCGTTCTGGAAGCGACGCGCAGCACCGCCATCATTCGTGAAGATTGCCGTTCCGTTACCGAAGGCGCCGTTATTAATCAGGTCGACACCTTGCTCGTACGACTTCACGCGCACGATCGACAGAACGGGCCCGAAGATTTCTTCCGTGTAGACCTTGCTCGTGGTGGGAACGTTGTCAATGAGGGTCGGCCCAAGCCAGAAACCGTTTGGGTCGCCGTCGAACGTGTCGCCGCGTCCGTCATGCACGACCGTCGCGCCGTCGGCAACGGCGATGTCGATGTAACTCGCAACCTTGTCGCGGTGCACCTCTGTTACGAGCGGACCCATGTCACACCCGCGGCGCCCGTCACCGGTACGCAGCGTCTTCATGCGAGAGACGATCTTCTCGATCAGCGCATCCGCGACCGGTTCAACGGCCACGACAACCGAGATGGCCATGCACCGTTCGCCAGCGGAACCGAACCCGGCGTTGATGGCGGAGTCAGCAACGAGGTCGAGGTCGGCATCGGGCAGAACGAGCATGTGGTTCTTTGCGCCACCGAGCGCTTGAACGCGCTTTCCGTTCTTGGCACCGGTCTCGTAAACGTACTTGGCAATCGGAGTCGAACCGACGAACGAGATCGCCTGAACATCGGGGCTTTCGAGCAATCCGTCAACCGCAAGTTTGTCTCCGTTGAGCACGTTGAGCACACCGTCGGGGAGGCCAGCTTCTTTGAACAGCTGAGCAATCCAGATAGCCGCCGACGGATCCTTCTCACTCGGCTTCAACACAACCGTGTTGCCCGCTGCAATGGCGACAGGGAAGAACCACATCGGCACCATCGCCGGAAAGTTGAACGGGCTGATGACACCAACCACACCAAGCGGCTGACGCGTCGAGTAAACGTCGACACCCGTGGACGCGTTTTCGCTGTACTCGCCCTTGAGCATCTGGTTCATGCCACAAGCGAACTCGACAACCTCTTGACCGCGAGTGATTTCACCAAGTGCGTCACTGAGAACCTTGCCGTGCTCGGCCGTGATGATTTCGGCGAGTTCACCTTTGCGCGCGTTGAGCAACTCACGGAAGTTAAAGATGATGGCCTGACGCTTTGCAAGCGACTCGTTGCGCCACGCCGGAAAAGCCTTCTTTGCCGAGGCAATGGCAGCGGCAATCTCAGCCTCGTTGGCCAGTGCGACCTCTTTTGTCGCGACACCGAGGGCGGGGTCAAAAACCGGCGCGGTGCGTCCCGACGTCGAGACGTGCTCGGCATTGTTGATCCAGTGTCCGACGATGGGCAGAGCTGACATGG
Source organism: Microbacteriaceae bacterium (assembly GCA_041303845.1). Lineage (GTDB taxonomy): Bacteria > Actinomycetota > Actinomycetes > Actinomycetales > Microbacteriaceae > RFQD01. The sequence goes on from JBFYOK010000014.1 coordinate 2,814, forward strand.
TGATCCTTAGCGTTGGTAGGTGATGTGAAAAGACTAATTAGGAAGGAGCGCCGGGCGCGCGAATCGGTTCAACAGACCGCGCCGAGAGTGGATGCGCTGCGTAGTGTTCGGCGATGTCAGACATGCATGCTGTCCACACGTCGGGCATTGCAACCACGTCAGAAATCAACTCGTTGAGCGCCGCAGCACGACCGGGACGACCCGAGAGGAACGGGTGGTTGGTCAATACCCAGCAGCCGCCGAACATACGCATGCCGTCAAGTTCGCTGCGCCAGAGCTCGACAGCATTTCGCGGAGTTTGGATGGGCCCGAGTTCGCTCAAGCCGGGAACAAAGCAGTACTGCTCCCAGTCGTCGAGAGCCCACTGAATGGGTATCTCGATGAGCGATTCTCCCGGCTTGAGAGCAGTCGTGTCGGAGGCAGGGGCTGCATCGGGGTTGGCTAGCAATCGATAAGGCGCATCGGCGTCCATCAGGCTTGAGTCGTAGAGGAATCCGCGCTCGGCCAGGAGTCGCGGCATCTCCCATGAGAGATCCCACATCGGCGCCCGGTACCCAATCGGTCGAGTGCCCGTGAGTTTCTCGAGAACGTCGCATCCACGGTCAATCTGCTCTATCTGCTGAGCTTCGGATAACCCTGTCGGTTGAACGTGGTGATAGCCGTGGTGTGCAACTTCGTGCCCCGCGGAAGCGATGTCCTTGACGACCATCGGATATCGATCGGCGGTGTATCCGGGAACAAAGAAGGTCGACTTCATTCCGTGTCCGTCAAGAATGTCGAGAATGCGGCGCACGCCGACCAGAGGGCCGTAGGCCTGATGGCTCATCGCGCTCATGCTGGTTGCGAGAGAAGCGTCTGCGGCGATGGCGGCTGATTCGCCGTCAACGTCGAAAGTGAACGACGCGGCCATCGACGCACCGCCAGGCAGCGGGATGGTCGGGAGTTCGGTTGTCATGTCGTCAGTTGCCTACTCATGATGGAGACCAGGTCATATGCACAGTGCGCGGCCGCAACGGCGGTGATGCTGGCGTGGTCGTATGCCGGAGCAACTTCGACGACGTCTGCGCCAACAAGCTTACGAGTGCTCAAGCCGCGGAGAAGTTCCAGGAGTTCGCGACTCGTCAAGCCGCCTGCCTCAGGTGTGCCGGTTCCTGGGGCGTGCGCCGGGTCGAGCACGTCGATGTCAATCGAGATGTAAAGCGGGGCATCCCCGATGCGTCGATTGATGCGCTCGATGATGTCCAGAAACGGCGTGGTGTGGAATTCGCGCGCGTGCACAATCGTGAACCCGAGCTCTTCGTCGTCGGTCAAGTCGGAGGCCGCATAGAGCGAGCCGCGAATACCGACGTGCACCGAGTGCTCTTTGAGGAGCAGCCCCTCTTCAATGGCGACCCGAAACGGGGTTCCGTGAGTGACCGGAGTATCGAAATACGGACCCCAGGTGTCGAGGTGCGCGTCGAAGTGCACCAGGGCAACCGGCCCGTGCACCTTATTGATGGCGCGCAATGACGCCAAAGCAATAGTGTGGTCACCCCCGAGCAGGACGACGGGCTTTCCGCCGACGATGAGGTCGCCGACACCGGCTTCAATTTCGGTCAGTGCGGTGGTGATGTTGAACGGGTTGCAGTTGATGTCTCCGGCGTCAACGACCTGGCACGAGTGAAACGGCATCACATCAACGGCCGGGTTATAGGGTCTCAAGAGTCGCGAGGCCTCCCGGATTGCGCTCGGACCGAAGCGGGCACCGGGGCGATATGTCACGCCGGAGTCAAATGGAACACCAACGACAGCCACATCGTGGCGCGACACATCGGTGATGCGGGGGAGTCTCGCAAACGTCGTGAAGCCGGCATAACGAGGCGAAACTTGTCCGTCGATGGGTGGAATCACGGGATCCATGATGAGTGTCCTTTCCAGACTTCTAAACTCGGGTCCGCGTCGAACCGCCGTTGACCTGCACAATTTGTCCGGCCATCGCTCTGAGATCAGGTTGGGCGAGGAACACGGCGGCCTCAGCGATTTCTGCAGGGTCACCAATTCGCCCGAGCGGAATATCGGCCGCATAAATCGCGTGCATCTCGGCGAGCGTGACTCCGGCAGCGACAGCGTCGACGTTGAGTTGCGGGGTATCAATGACTCCGGGTGCAATCGCGTTCACGAGGATTCCCTCAGGGGCGAGTTCGCGCCCGAGGCACTTCACCAAACTGATGAGACCCGACTTGGATGCCGCATAGGCGGTAGCTTCGGGCCAGCCGATGACACCCCACTCACTGACGATGACGATGATTCTGCCGCCGGTGCCCTGTGCGCGCATGACGCGAACGGCCTCTTGAATCATGGCGAATGTGCCCAGCAGGTTGGTGTCAACGACTCGCCACCAATCGGTCGCATCGGCTTCGACAAGCGGAGCCATTGTCATCGTTGCGTGGTTTGCCACCAACACGTCGAGTTTTCCGTTCGCTGTGACGACATCACGCACGAGTTGGCGACAGGCTTCGGGAGTCGACAAGTCCGCCACGACTCCGTGGGCACCGGTCGCGGCAACGAGTTGCGCGAGGTCACTCGACTCTTTTCGCGCGTGAGCGAAAACGTCTGCTCCGGCAGCACGAAACGCGGCAGTGTGGGCGAGACCAATTCCACCGGTGGCGCCGGTGACCAGCGCGGTGTGACCGACGAGCGACCCAGCCAGCGAATCCATCATCAGATCACCGCCCCAGAATTTGGATTGAGAACTTCACCGGTCATGAAATGCGCCCCGTTGATGAGGTAGTCGACACAGATAGCGACATCAAGCGGCTGCGCGAGATCTCCCGTCGGCAACGTGGCCAAGTATTCGGGGGCACGCCAGGGTGAATCTGGCGGAAGAAGTGGGGTGTTCGTGGGCCCGGGCGCGACGGAATTCACACGCACACCGGTTGGGGCCAATTCGGCAGCAAGGCTACGCACGACGCCAAGCACAGCGCCTTTGGCGGCTGCGTAGTGCGAATCGCGGTCGCCGCCACCAACTGCGAGCTCGCTCGTGATGGCGATGAGCGAACCTGCTTTGCGTTCGATCATGCCGGGTAGGACTGCTTGCGCACAGGCAAAAAAGCCACCAAGGTGCACTCGCAACATGCGTTGTGCCTGCTCATCCGAAATGTCGGCAAACGGGATGCTCTCGTAGTGACCTGCGCCGCTGACGACGGCGTAGATCGGGCCGAGAGTTGCCTCGGTCTCGCGCACCGCGTTCGCGACGTCTTCGGTCGAGGTCACGTCGCCAACGAAAGACAGGTCGCAATCTGGAGAAGGTGAGCGGTCCAGCCCAGCGACTGACAGCCCGGAGGCTGTCAGTCGCT
>JBFYOK010000015.1:0-20024 GCA_041303845.1 Microbacteriaceae bacterium
CGTGCGGGTCGGGTCGCAAGAAACGCAGGAAGATAATCCATGAGGCCTTTTGTGCAACAGGGGTGTTTGCGAACGCACGGGTGTGTTCCGGCAACCCAAACGACTCGCCCAGGATGTCGCCGGGGCCGGCAAGATTCGGCCCAATCACAACCCCAATCGCCGTGGCCCACACAACGAGCGACAGGTCGCGAGCGCGACGAGACGGATCCGCGAGGTCCGTCGCTGCGAACCGCGACTGCAGTCCGGCAGCGGAACCCGTCCCCACAAGAACGATGGAGACGAGCAAGGCAGGAACGTTGAGGGCTGCGGACGAAAGAATGACACCGACGGCTCCGACAGCGGCGACCATCGTTCCGGTGGTGAGAGCAACGCGCCGTCCCCAACGAAGGGCGAGTCGCGACAAGGGAATCGCGGCGAATGCTGTGCCGAGGGTGAACATCGATGACGAGAAGCCGGCGAATGCTGTCGTCTTGGACACCTCAACGACGAGAAGCGACCCCAGTGAAATTGCAGCACCCATACCAAGGCCGCCGAGAACTTGCCCGGCCGACAGCACCCACAAGATGCGCTTTTGAATCGCGCTGTCTATGTCAAGCGCGGCAGACGACATCACGCGGTGATGACTTCGACGCTGCCTGACTCGGAAGCCGGCATAGAGGCGGCGAGCCGATTGGCCTCTTCGATGAGCGTGGCAACAATCTCGTTCTCCGGAACGGTCTTGACAACCTCGCCCTTCACGAAAATCTGGCCCTTGCCGTTACCCGATGCAACACCGAGGTCGGCGTCGCGCGCTTCACCGGGACCGTTGACGACACACCCCATGACGGCGACGCGCAGCGGGACGGTCATTCCTTCGAGGCCTTGAGTGACCTGCTCCGCGAGGGTGTAGACGTCAACCTGAGCGCGACCGCAACTCGGGCACGAGACGATTTCGAGTTTGCGCTCTCGCAAGTTGAGTGACTGCAAAATCTGCAGACCAACCTTGACTTCTTCGGCAGGCGGCGCTGAGAGCGACACGCGAATCGTGTCTCCGATGCCCTCGGAAAGCAAGATTCCAAACGCCGTTGCCGACTTGATCGTGCCCTGGAAGGCGGGGCCGGCCTCGGTCACACCGAGGTGAAGGGGCCAGTCACCACGTTCGGCCAACATGCGATAGGCCTTGACCATGACAACGGGGTCGTTGTGCTTGACCGAAATCTTGAAGTCATGAAAATCGTGTTCTTCAAAGAGGCTTGCCTCCCAGACCGCGCTCTCCACGAGCGCCTCCGGCGTTGCCTTTCCGTACTTTTCGAGCAACCGAGGGTCGAGCGATCCCGCGTTGACACCGATGCGAATACTCACGCCCGCCTCTTTGGCGCGCTTCGCAATCTCGCCAACCTGGTCATCAAACTTGCGGATGTTGCCTGGGTTGACGCGTACTGCAGCGCATCCAGCGTCGATCGCGGTATAGACGTAGTTCGGCTGAAAGTGAATGTCCGCGATGACAGGAATTTGGCTCTTCTTCGCGATGATGTGAAGCACTTCGGCGTCATCACGACTCGGAACGGCGACCCGGACGATGTCACATCCCGACGCGGTAAGTTCTGCGATTTGTTGCAGCGTCGCGTTGATGTCGGTCGTCGGTGTCGTGGTCATCGACTGAACACTGACCTGAGAGTCGCTACCGACTCCGACCTTGCCTACCTTGATCTGGCGGGTCTTTCGACGCGGAGCGAGAATCTCAGGGACTTTGGGCATTCCGATATTTACTGCGGGCACGTAGGTCAGCCTAATCCGCTCCGGCTATCCGACGAGCGAAATCGGCTTGACGATGTCGGCATAAATCAAGAGAGCGCTCATGCCGAGCATGAGAGTCACGACGACAAACGTCAACGGCATGAGTCTCGAAATGTCGACAGGCCCGGGATCCGGACGCCGCCGAAGCTTTGCCCAACCGCGTCGAATTGCCTCCCACAAAGCCCCCGCGATGTGACCACCATCAAGTGGCAATAACGGAATCAGGTTGAATGCAAAGAGCGCGATGTTCAGTGATGCGAGTACACCGAGCAGTGCGACGAATTTGTCTGTTGTCGAGGCCATCTCAGTCGCCGCGATTTCTCCGGCAACACGACCGACTCCAACGACGCTGACCGGGCTCGTGATGTCCCTCGGCGCTGAACTAAAGGCTGCTTCTCCAACGCCGACAATTTTCTGAGGAAGATTCAGAATCAATTGACCGGTCTGAATCAGGGCATCTCCCATCAATGGGAACACCTCGCCGATGGGCTTGACGGTGTGACCGGTGAGCGGGCTGATGCCAGCTATGCCCATCTCAACGAGAATCGGTGACCCGTTCTCATCGAGAGCGGGGGATCCGTCGACTCCAATTTCATACCGCGTCGTCAACTGAGGGGTAACAGTGAGTCGAACTTCTTCACCGTCGCGCACGACGACATATTCGAGGGCATTGCCCGCGTTGGCGTGCGTGATTCTCGTCGCGTCCGTCCAGGAGGCAATCGTGGTGCCGTCAATCGCGACAATCGTGTCACCGGCTTTCAATCCCGCGACCGATGCCGGTGACTCTGGGTCAGATGCCGAACACTCAGGGTTTTCGGCCGTCACCGACAACACACACGGAGCCACTGCTCCGACCGTTGTCGTCGGGCCCGGAAGCCCAATGCCACTGACGATGATGGCGAGCAACACAAACGCGAGGATCAGGTTCATGACCGGACCACCGACCATCACAATCATGCGTTTGTGAACCGGCAATCGATAGAACGCCCGTGCTTCGTCGGTCCCTTCCATGCTCTCGGAACTTGCGTCGCGCGCATCCTGAATCAATCGCTGAAAAAAACGACCGACAGGGGTCTTTGCCCGACGGAGTTCCTTGCCGGGTGGGAACATACCCGAAAGTGACACGAAGCCACCGAGCGGGATGGCCTTGAATCCGTATTCGGTGTCACCGAACTTTTTCGAAACCACGGTGGGGCCGAAGCCAATCATGTATTGGCGGACACGCACGCCGAAGAGCTTGGCGGGCACGAGGTGCCCCAATTCATGAAGCCCAACCGAAATCGCGAGGCCCACGAGGAAGATGAGCACGCCGAAAATGAACAGCCAAAACGAAGTCACGGATACACGCTAAACGGTGAGTCTGACAAATGACCCGACACAGCCCTAAACCTGCAACTGTGCCGGAACGAAAAAGTTGGTGACCAGGGCCGACTCGTCCGACGAGCAGATGTACAGGTAGACCGCATTGTTGATGTTGCCGTCGTCGCTGAACAAGGCTTCCGTGCCGCAGGTCTGGCCATCCCATGAGGACAAGTAGCGATCGCTGTCATACACAACGTTGGATTCGGGTGTTCCGACCTTTACTCCCGCAGGTGTGCGGAGTTCCACCCCGTTAATTGATGGCACCGCGACGCTGACGTAGTACTCGTACCAGACAGCCTTCGATGGATCGAGGCGCATCTCGTCGTGCAACGTGAACCCCGACCAGTCGTAATTTCGTGCCGGCCAAACCTCAAAATTTCCTTCGGTGTCTGTGATGACTGGCGATGTGCCGAAAATTTTGGTCAGCTTTTCAGCGACATCAATTCCCGATGTGCGATAACTCAGTTCTTCGATGACAGCGCCCGCCGAGTCGAGCACGGTCAGGCTCGTCATGCCGACAACAATTGCCGATGGCCGAACGACAGGAGTCGGCGTAGCGCTCGGCGACTTCGTCGCCGCGGGAATCAACGCAGACGTGCCTGAGGCGTCAGTCGGATTCTCGGGCGCGCTCGCACAACCGCTGAGCGCGAGTGTCGCGACCATGGTCAACGCAACGAGTGGTGCGGCGAATCGGCGACCTGCAGTGTGGAGCCGTGTGGTGCGAACCTGTGTCATTCGAGTCCCCCAATCCGTTGTTTCGCATCATGGCGCGCCCACGTTTCGGCCGCAAGCACCGATTCACGTGTGAGGTCGCCGGATTCCGGTGAGTGAGCATCCACGACGGAGCGCACGGTGTCGACGATGTCGAGATAGCCGATGGCTCCGGCGTGAAAAGCGGCGACAGCTTCTTCGTTTGCGGCGTTGAACACGGCAGGAAAAGTGAGGCCCGCCTTACCGACCTCCTTGGCCAGGTTCACTGCGGGAAAAGCCGTTGAGTCGAGTGGTTCGAACGTCCATGATTGAGCGGTCGTCCAGTCCAACGGCATGCCGACCCCGGGCACCCGGTGTGGCCAATCGAGGCCCAGAGAGATTGGCAAGCGCATGTCAGGCGGGGACGCTTGAGCGATTGTTGATCCATCGGTGAACTCAACCATCGAGTGCACAATCGATTGCGGATGCACCGTCACATCGATTCGATCGAACGGGATGTCGAACAAGAGATGGGCCTCGATGACTTCGAGCCCCTTATTCACGAGAGTCGACGAATTTGTCGTGACGACAAGACCCATATCCCACGTCGGATGTGCGAGCGACTCCTGAGGTGTGACGGAACTCAGTTGTTCGCGCGTGCGACCTCGGAAAGGCCCACCCGATGCAGTCAAGACGAGGCGGCGCACCTCGGTGTGCGTTCCCGACGTCAAGCATTGCGCCAGCGCTGAGTGCTCGGAATCGACCGGCACAATCTGCCCCGGTGCGGCGAGTCGAGTGACGAGCGTTCCGCCGACGATAAGGCTTTCCTTGTTTGCGAGGGCAAGTGTCTTGTGTGTCTCGAGCGCGGCAAGAGTTGGACCAAGCCCGACCGAACCGGTGATGCCGTTCAGCACGACATCTGCATCAACGCTTCGGACCATTGACTCGGCGTCATCGTGGCCGACGGCAATGTTGGCAACACGGAATTCGTCCCGCTGGGCCTCGAGAAGCTCTCGATTCGAGCCGACGGAAAGACCCACAATCTCGAACCGATCCGGGTTCGCGCGAATGACGTCCAGGGCCTGGGTGCCGATGGACCCCGAGCTACCCAAAATGATGACGCGACGCATAAGGTCATCCTCTCATCGCCAGCGCACTCAGGAAGAGTGACGAGCGGATGTCGCGTTTACACTTCTTGCCGTGATGTCGGTCAGTCATAGACTGAGAGCATGTCGATTATTTCTGCTAGCAACTACACCACGCTCCAGGAACGCAAGGTTGTCACCGCGATTCCCGGTCCGAAGTCACAGGCTCTGCATGAGCGACGCAAGCAGGTCGTTCCGCCGGGCGTCGGCGCAGCACTCCCGGTATACATCGAATCGGCCGAGGGCTCGATTTTGGTCGATGTTGACGGCAACCACTTCATTGACTTTGCTACCGGCATTGGCGTGACCACGATCGGTCACACCAACGGTGCTGTTGCTGCCGCTGTGAGCGAGCAAGCACACAGTTTCACGCACACCTGTTTCACGGTCACTCCCTATGAGGAGTACGTGCGGGTTGCGGAGCTTCTTACCGGCCACACCCCCGGGTCACACACCAAGCGCGTCATGCTCGTTAACTCCGGCGCTGAGGCCGTCGAGAATGCCGTCAAGATTGCGCGCAAGCACACGGGCAAGTTTGGAATCGGCGTGCTCGACCACGCGTACCACGGTCGCACGAACTTGACGATGACGATGAACTTCAAGAACTCCCCCTATGCCACGGGCATGGGACCCACCGCTCCCGGAGTATTCCGCGCACCGGGGTCCTACCCGTTCCACGACGGACTCTCGGGTGCAGAAGCAGCCGAGCGCACGATCTGGTACTTCGAGAAGATGGTTGGTGCACAGGACCTCGCCTGCATCATCGCGGAACCGATTCAGGGTGAGGGAGGCTTCGTTGTTCCCGCAGATGGATACCTCACGGGCATCCAGGAATGGTGCACAAAGAACAACGTTGTGTTCATCGCCGACGAGGTGCAGTCCGGTATGGCTCGCACGGGTACGTACTTCGCGAGCGACCACTTTGGTCTCGTCCCCGACCTCATGACCGTTGCCAAGGGCATCGCGGGCGGAATGCCACTTGCTGGTGTCGTCGGTCGCGCCGAAATCATGGATGACGTTCTCGCTGGCGGGCTCGGCGGTACCTTCGGCGGAAACCCCGTCTCGTGTGCCGCATCCATCGCCGTATTTGACGAGGTCGAATCGCACGACATGCTCGCCGAGGCCAAGCGCGTCGAAGCCCGTCTCGGAGGCGGCCTACGCGACCTGCAGAAGAAGTACCCGATTATCGGCGACGTGCGCGGCAAGGGTGCCATGCTCGCCATCGAGCTTGTTGAAGCGGGAACAAAGAAGCCAAACCCAGCCGCAGTCGCAGCGCTCATCGCGCACGGCGCTCAGCACGGACTGCTGCTTCTTTCGGCGGGATCGTCGTACAACGTTCTTCGCTTCCTGCCTGCTGTCACGATTTCGGATGCTCTCATCGACGACGCGCTGAGCGTGCTCGACGAGGGCTTCGCAACGCTGTAACGCCGCTCACCGTGAGCGGTAAGTCGGCATCGGAAACCTTCACTCTCGACTCGGCGTCAGAACTCGCCGTTCTCACGCGGAGCGGCTTCGTGGAGTCGCGTCACGCGGGTAGCGCGATTGTTCTGGATGGCGCATCCGGGGACATCGTTTTTCAGACCGGTGACCCCTTCGCACCCGTCATTCCGCGCTCGGCGATGAAGCCTTTCCAGGCCGTTGCCATGCTGACCTCGGGTGTTCCGCTTGAGGGTGAGTTCGTCGCCTTATCCACGGCAAGTCACACCGGCTCGGCCAATCACGTTCGTCTCGTTCGTGAGTTGCTGAGCGCTCACGGGTTGACTGAAAGCCAACTTGCGTGCCCTGCTGATTGGCCGACAGACCGCACTATGGTTGCCGACCTGACTCGCACATCTGGCACAGCCGAACGCCAGTTCATGAACTGCTCCGGTAAACATGCGGCGATGCTCGTGACCTGCCTCGTGAACGGCTGGCCGCTCGAGGGATACCTCGAGGCAACGCATCCGCTACAGACCGAGATCTTGAGCGTCGTTGAAGACTTCACCGGCGAGCCAGTCGCCGCGGCCGCTATCGATGGATGCGGTGCTCCCGTCTACGCGATGAGCCTGGCCGCTCTTGCGCGCGGCATTCGCCGCGTGGGCACAGCGTCGAGCGACTCGGACAACGCCCGAGACCGGGCGGCTGCCACTTTGCGCGAGGCCGTGATTGCTCATCCATTCGTCACCGGCGGAGCAGGCGAACACGACACCGCTATCGTTTCTGAGCTTGGCATTTTTGCGAAGCGCGGTGCCGAGGGTGTCATGGTCGCGAGTGCACACAACGGCACGACCGTGGCCCTCAAGATTCTCGACGGTAACCTGCGGGCGGCTGGCCTTGTCGCGGTGAAGCTTCTGCACAACGCCGGCGCCCTTTCCTCTGCAGACGTCGAACGGGCAAACGCCTTATTTGGGCTCACTGTGCTCGGTGGCGGGCTGCCCGTCGGTGAATTGCGAGCAACCGTCTAGACCTGCGCAACCGCCTAGACCCGGCGAGCAAACGCTTTCGACGCAGTTTCGGGCTGGTGAATGCGGAATCCTTACTTTTTGCCACAAAAAACTATGGAATTCGTTGCTGTCCGTCGTTATAGTGGGGTGAACCCGCCGTTTGCGGACCTTATTTGTGCTGGAGACTCCCATGAAAATCGCCGTTCCTACCGAAATCAAGAACAACGAATTCCGCGTTGCCATTACCCCCGCGGGTGTTCACGACCTCGTATCTAACGGACACGAAGTTCTCGTTCAGTCGGGCGCTGGTCTCGGTTCCTCGATCACTGACGAGGCCTACAAGGCAGCCGGCGCGCAGATCGTCAAGGATGCGGCGACTGCATGGTCGAGCGGCGACATGGTTCTCAAAGTCAAGGAGCCCATCGCATCGGAGTACGCGCACTTCCGCGACGGGCTTGTTCTCTTCACTTACCTGCACCTCGCTGCCGAACCCGAACTCACCGAGGCTCTCCTTGAGTCGAAGGTCACGGGCATCGCCTACGAAACAGTTCAGTTACCAAACCGCGCGCTTCCTCTGTTGGCTCCCATGAGTGAGGTGGCTGGCCGTTTGGCACCCATCGTTGGTGCCAGCGCCATGCTCAAGCCGAACGGTGGGCCGGGGCTCCTCGTTCCTGGCGTTCCCGGAACTCACCCGGCGAAGGTGGTTGTTCTCGGTGGCGGTGTTGCCGGAACAGCTGCGATTCAGGTCGCCGCTGGCATGGGCGCAGACGTCACGGTGCTCGACACAAACCTCTTCCGTCTTCGTGAGTTGGATGCGCTCTACAACGGCCGTATCAAGACAATCGCGTCAAACTCATTTGAGATTGACCGCGCGCTCGTGGACGCAGACCTCGTGGTCGGTTCAGTCTTGATTCCGGGCGCGAAGGCCCCGAAGCTCGTGAGCAACGAACTTGTCAGCCGCATGAAGCCGGGCAGTGTGCTCGTCGACATCGCTGTTGACCAGGGTGGCTGTTTCGCAGACACTCGTGCGACGACCCACGCCGACCCGACATTCACCGTGCACAACTCTCTCTTTTACTGTGTTGCGAACATGCCCGGCGCGGTCCCGCACACGTCAACCTATGCACTCACCAATGCGACCCTCCCCTACGCTCGCGCGATTGCGAACCGTGGCTGGAAGGACGCCCTGGCAGCAGACAGCGCATTGAAGCTTGGCCTCAACACCCACGGTGGCCACCTCGTTAATGGTCCGGTTGCCGAGGCACACGGCTTGACGTACACCGACATCGACAGCGCGTTTGTTTAGGTCTCCTCGGACTCGGACTCGGATTCAAGACTGAGACGCTGATAGCGCCCGTCCGGGTGCATCATCAGTGCGCCCCCTGCGGGAATCGGAGGCAGGGGCTGGAACGCGCGGAGCAACATGCGCGACTCAGCGAGACCGACGTCTGCGCTGACGACCACTGCGTGATCTCGACTCAGCGTTACGAACTCAAGGTGGCGGAGCATCCATTCGTCTGGGGTTGCACGGTCGAGCACCTGTACGGCGTGATCTTCGAGCGCGTCGCGGAGACGCTCTGCTAAATTCGCCCGGGTGTTCGTGATGACAAGGCACGTCTTGCCTCGGGATGTATCAATCGACGTGCTGCGCGCTTTCGGGACCGACGTGGCCCACGACGTGCCTGGTAGCGCAACCTGCATCGTGAAGTCGCCCCATCGAGCGCGACCGGCATGTGCTCCGGCAAGTTGCAATCGTGCGGCACACAGTGGGCCAAGTCGAAGAGACCCCGAACCTTCGGCATCGCACGAGATCACGAAACGTCTCGCGCCGGTTTCGCGCAATGCGTGCACGAGACGTTGAGTCAACGCGTCTCTCGCTTCTGAGCTCAGCGAGCCCAGCACGCGTTCGAGCCCGTCGATGAAAACGACGCGACTCGTCACCCCGCGTGAAGAGTGTGCCGAAGAATATGCCATCGAGCGCTCATCGAGTTCGTCCCACAACGCCACGGCATCGTCGATCCAGACAGCGTTGCCCGCGGCGTTAGCGTGCTGCTGTTCTGCCAGCAGATTCATCGCCACAGTTCGGCCCGAGCGAGCGAGGCCCGTGACCAAGAGATGTCCATCGTTAACCGGTGAGTACCAGACGGATGCCCAGCCCTGATGAGATTGAACGTCGGCAAGACCCAGGCACAGGCGGTCTGACTCAGCGTCAGTCATGTCGACCGTCTGTTCTTGAGGAAGTGGCACATCCGCCAGGGCCGCAACCTCGGCGAGGCGCACCCGCGCCGGAAGCGCGGGTTTCCAAAGGAACCGAGCGGGAACTGCCGTGGTGGTCTCCGACGATTGCGAAGGATTCTCCATTTGTGGCGCCATCATGCGCACGAATCGAGGAGTGGCATCGGCCCCTGCCCCGATGCCGGCACCGATTCCGGCACCGATTCCGGCACCGATTCCGGCGACCATGGCCTCGCCTGGTTCGCGCAGAGTTTTCAGGGCCGAATCATCGCCGACCATGAATCGACTTTCCGATAGTGAGAGTGCTCGAAAGGCGATGCGCAGTTGAACGTTGGCGAGGATGTCCTCCGAAATGCTCGACGAAGCACGTTGCGTGCAGAGCACCACGTGTATGCCGAGCGCGCGTCCACGTGCGGCGAGGTCCACCACAATTGCAACCGCCTGAGGGTGAGCGCTGGCCGTTGCCCGGAATTCGTCGAGCACGACGACGAGTCGTGGAAGGTCATCCACCCGGCCGGTTTTCTTGATGACGGTTTCTCGGCGCGACATTTCAACGACGAGTGCGGCAAGGGCTCGCTCAATTGAGCCATCGTCGTTGTCGGTGGCTATGCCGACGCAGTGAGGAAGCTCGGTCAGCGGTGCGAAGTCAATGCCACCTTTGAAGTCGATAATGGCGATGTTGAGCCGGTTTTGGTCATGGCGCTGAGCAAGGGCGCGAAACCACGTGATGACAAACGTGGTCTTGCCGCTGCCCGTTGTGCCGGAGATGATTGCGTGAGGTCCGTGTGACACGAGATCAATCTCGACCGCGTCGCCGTCACGTGACGAGCCAATCACTGCACTGAGGTTGTTGTGATGCTTCGGTGTTGGGGTGCGCGGCATGAGCCGGTCGTGTGTCTTGCGGAGTGCAATTCGGAGCGCAGAAAGTTGGGCCACCGACAGCGCGTCCGGCGTGATAACCACTTCCGGCAGGCCAGGAGCATCTCGATCAACGACCGCCCAGTTGACCGAAGTCCTCGAATCAGCCCCAGCAGGCTTCGACGTTTGTCGCAGTAACCATCGCCCACCACCGGCTGATCCCGCGACGAGATCATCCCGATTGGCATGAGTGTCCGGTGTTGCCCACCAGACCTGCGCCGTGAGCGCTCGGCGAATTCCGCGTTCGTGACCCGGATCACCCTTAATGACCACCCCATCGACAAGCGACACGACGAATGGATGCCCATCCTGGAGAACGCCCAACCTCACGTTCGGCGTCTCTTGTGCACCACGTGGCCGACGTCGCGCTCGGGGAACGAGTTGCTCGAGTTGCTCGGCCGCCGGATAGAGCGCTGTCATCCGCGCGACCTCGTCGGCTTGTGCTTGATCGCGCGCGCGTTGTGCTTCAGCACGTTCGCGCTCCGCTTGTCGTGTACGCGCCTGGGTCACGCGTCGTGCCGTTCTTCGCGCGTCGACGTGGTGTGCCACGAGCATGATTGGCGAGAGAAGCCCGAAGACAAGCGAAAGTGGCGATCCCGTAATCAGCCAGAGCATCGCGCTCGCGATTATCGGCGCTGTGGTCCCAATCCACGGGAAGCGCGGTGCGGGTTCCGTCGCTTCTCTTCCTGTTGAAGGCATGCGTCGATTATTGGAACCCATCCCCAGGATGCGGACGTCACGTTACGGAGTCGGCGAGGTTGCGCCGAGAGACCGCTGTGGAGAACAGGACTCAGGTGAGCGTGAAGGCCTGTTCGCCGATGCCTAAGCGTGAACCACGTTCAACGCGGTAACGGCGACCAGGCACGAGCCGACGAGGTGGCTTACCTGTTTCGAAAATCATTGTGCCATTTCCACTGAAGCGGTCCGCAACCCAAAATTCGCCCTCTTCCATTCCAAACTCAAGGTGCGTCTTCGAGACAGTTCGATCGGGATCCGTGACGATGATCAGATGCTCATGGGATTCGCCCGGCCCGGCGACGGGGTTTCGACCGAGCAAGCCACCCGCCGCGACCGAAATGGAGTCGCCATTAGTGAAGATCAGCGTGAACGTTGGAGAGGGAGACGCCTCATGCCGCTGTGGAACAACAACTCCCGATTCGTCGGCGAACCGCGGCGGCGGAACATCCACTCGCGGTGTTTGCAATCGCGGCATGCCTGCTTGAGATTCATCGAGGCGCAACTCGCGCGTGTCCGTGCGCTGTGCTCCGTTGAGGTTTAGTTTGCCCCGGGTAGAGCTTCCGCATTCGCCACAAAAGAATGCCCCGGGCATGAGAGGACTCGCGCAGGCCTCACAACTATTCATTAGACCGACTCAACATCCACAACAATTGCGGTGACATTGTCTCGCCCGCTGTTCTCAAGAGCAACACGAAGCAGCTCGGTGACCGTATCTTTCGGTGAGCCACCATTCTCCATGTAATGGTTAATGCCCACGTCGGTCAGTTCTTTGGTCAAACCGTCTGAGCAAATCAGCAACCGGGTGCCGGGAATCACCGGCATCAACACGTAGTCGGGAATCGGGGCATCCATCAACCCGACAGCGCGTGTGATGACGTTGGCGTGCGGGTGATACTCTGCTTCGTCTTTCGTAATCTGTCCTGAGTCGACAAGTTGTTGCACGATGGAGTGATCGGTCGTGATCTGAAGAAACTCGTCTCCGACTCGGGCATACACGCGAGAATCGCCAATGTTGAAAATCGCCCAGCGAGTCTCATTCTCTTCAACGACAAGCGCGGCGCCGGTCACGGTTGTTCCGGCGCCCTGATGCTCTTCGGGCAACACGTCCCGCAATGCTTCAACGGACTCCGCGAGCGCGGAGCCAATGGCCTCGCGGGTTGTCAAGCTATCTCCGACAAGCGACGACAAGCTGCGCACGACGGCATCGCTCGCAATGTCGCCGGCGTGATGGCCGCCCATGCCGTCGGCAACTGCGAAAATCGGCAAACCAGCAAGATAGCTGTCCTCGTTCGCCTGCCTATGAAGCCCCACGTCGGTGATTGCAGCCCAGCTCAGGCGCACGTCGGGAAGTCCGGCTTCGACGGGCAGGGGAACCGAAGTTCCATCAGTGCCTATCGACGTCACGGCCATAACCTTTCACTGCATCTGGTTTGCTTCGGGGACAACGGCCTCCCGGAGTTCCGACATGAGTCTACCCGCCGACGAACGACACCCTGAAAATCAGGTCACCCTCTCCGGCTGCGCATCACGATTCCGCAGTTTTATTGCTCATTTTCTGCGGTTTCCCTTGCTTGAGGCGAGGTTTTGTTGCGATAATCGTTGCATGACTGCAAAGACGAAGCCATCGGGGCTTGATGATGTGTCGAAAGACATCATCGAACAGCTCCAGATAGATGGGCGTCGTTCGTACGCAGATATTGGCAAGGCTGTCGGACTTTCCGAGGCCGCCGTGCGCCAACGGGTGCAGAAGCTCACCGACACGGGTGTCATGCAAGTTGTTGCTGTCACTGACCCCATGCAGTTGGGCTTTTACCGCCAAGCCATGATCGGGATTCGTTGCTCAGGCGATACCCGCGAGATTGCCGACAAGCTGAGCGAAATCAAGGCCGTTGATTATGTCGTGCTCACTGCCGGCTCATTCGACATCATGGCCGAAGTTGTCTGCGAGTCGGATGATGACCTCATCAGCCTGCTCAACACGCAGATTAGGTCGCTTGAGGGAGTCGTCTCAACCGAGACGTTCGTCTACCTCAAGCTCAAGAAACAGTTGTACAACTGGGGAACACGATAGGAATCGATCACCATGACAATATTCAAGGGACGCGAAGCCGCTAAGGCAAAGGCTTCGACGAAGATTGCCAAGCTCGACAAGGTCAAGAAGCCGGCATCGGCAAAGGCGCCAGCACAGTCTTCGGCCGACAAGGCGCAGGAAGCAAAGCTCCAGAAGATGGCCAAGGACCACCTGTGGATGCACTTCACGCGCCAGTCCGTCATGGAGAAGTCGGGCGTGCCCATCATCACCAAGGGTGAGGGTCACCACATCTATGACTCAACGGGCAAGAAATACATTGACGGTTTATCCGGTCTCTTTGTCGTCAACGCCGGCCACGGCCGCAAGCGCCTCGCAGAAGCGGCGGCAAAGCAGGCAGAGGAACTTGCCTTCTTCCCGCTCTGGTCGTACGCGCATCCAGCTGCAATTGAGTTGGCGGATGTTCTGGCTGACTACGCACCCGGTGACCTCAACCGCGTCTTCTTCACCACCGGCGGTGGCGAGGCCGTTGAGACCGCATGGAAGCTCGCCAAGCAGTACTGGAAGATTCAGGGTCAGCCTATGAAGACCAAGGTCATCTCGCGTGCAATCGCCTATCACGGCACACCTCAGGGTGCCTTGTCGATCACCGGCCTTCCCGGCATGAAGCAGATGTTCGAACCTCTGGTGCCTGGCGGTTTCCGCGTGCCGAACACGAACTTCTATCGTGCTGAGTACCACCAAGACGACATCGAAGCTTTCGGCCTCTGGGCAGCAAACCGCATTGAAGAGATGATCGTGTTCGAAGGCCCAGAGACGGTTGCGGCCGTGTTCCTCGAGCCCGTGCAGAACTCGGGTGGTGCTTTCCCGCCCCCTCCCGGATACTTCAAGCGCGTTCGCGAAATTTGCGACCAGTACGACGTTCTTCTCGTCAGTGACGAAACGATCTGTGCGTTTGGCCGCATCGGCAACATGTTCGCGGCAACCACGTACGGTTACCAGCCCGACATGATTACGTGTGCAAAGGCCATGACGAGTGGATACTCCCCCATTGGCGCCTGCATCGTGAGCGAGAAGATCTACGAACCGTTCAAGAAGGGCACGACGTACTTCCCGCACGGCTACACCTTTGGTGGACACCCCGTGTCGGCCGCGGTCGGTCTCGAGAACCTCAAGATCTACGAAGAAGAAGGCCTCAACGAGAACGTTCGCAAGAACTCTCCCCTCTTCCGCGCCGAACTCGAGAAGCTCCTTGATCTGCCCATCGTCGGTGACGTGCGCGGTGACGGGTACTTCTTCGCGATTGAGCTCGTCAAAGACAAGGTCACGAAGGAAACCTTCAACGACGACGAGGCCGAGCGCATGCTCCGCGGCTTCCTGTCGAAGGCCCTCTACGACGCTGGCCTCTACTGCCGTGCGGACGACCGTGGAGACCCCGTCATCCAACTCGCACCGCCGCTGACCATTGGCCCGAAGGAATTCGCCGAAATGCGTGAGATTCTCGAAGGCGTCTTGAAGCAAGCATGGAAGATTCTCTAGTCACTCGCGTGGCCTAGATATCCCCGTTTTCACTATGACCCCGGCAACTGCATCTTCGCCTCGTGCGTCGATGTGGTTGCCGGGGTTCATTGCGCTTGGCATCATTTGGGGACTTTCCTTCTTATTCATCAGCCTCTCGCTCGAATCGCTCACGCCATTCGGCGTGGCAAGTCTTCGAACCCTTCTGGGGGCCGGAGCTCTGCTCGCGTGGAGTGGGATCAATCGCATACCCTTGTCGCGGTCGACGCGACTGTGGGGTGCATCCATGGTCTATGCCTTGTTCGTGAACGTCATTCCCGCATTTCTGTTCGCACTGGCTGAGACGTTCGTATCCAGTGCACTCGCAGGGGTGCTCAACGCGACGACCCCCGTGATGACAGTTTTGATGACGCTTCTCATCTTTCGCGACCAACGAATTTCGAGGAATCAAATCCTGGGAATTCTTGTCGGCTTTTTCGGCATCGTTGTGCTCAGCGGAATGCTCTTTGAGCCACAGAGCGAAAATTCAGTCCTGGGCGTCGGTCTCTTGCTCGTTGCCACCGCGTGCTACGGGGTTGCTTTTCCGTTCGCTCGTCGCTACATCACTCCGTCAGGCCGATCTGCAACAACGCTCGCAACAATGCAACTCACCTGTGGTGCGATCTGGTTCGTCGTCATGATGCCTTTTGTGCCCGTCATGTCGGGCGCCTGGACGATTGACTCGATACTCGCGATTTCGGCGCTGGGGATTTTGGGCACTGGTTTCGCGTACATCTGGAACTTCCGCACGATTGTGCTGGCGGGGCCCGCCGTTGCGAGCACGGTCACCTACATCACTCCTCTCGTCGCAGTTGTTGCCGGAATTGTGTTTGTCGCTGAGACGATCCACTGGTATCAGATTCTTGGAGGCGCCATCGTTTTGTTGAGTGCGGCGCTTGTCCAGGAGCGAATCCGCGTTCTCAGAACTACCCTCTAGAGTTCAGTCGTGATTCCTGTTATCGCCGTACTGGCCGAAAGTGGCTTTGTCCACGAGGGCCACTCTCAGAATCAGATTGTTGGCGGTGGCGTCATATTTTTCAGTGCTGCGCTCGTTCGCGAACGCATCCGACTGACACATCGAAAGAATGGCTCGCTATGACCAAGATCTTCACATCAACCCGTGGCACGGCGAAAGCTGACGCCCCTGCGCCCGCAGATAACACTGGGCCCGCAGATAAAACTGCGCCGACCGACGCATTCATCACCATCTCATCTCCCATCGGGCGGATCGAGATTCGAAGTAACGGCAACGCCATTACCGGGCTCACAATTGAAGGCACCGACGGCAACGCCTACGGTCACTTGCCGCACGGCGGGCAACCGGGCAAGTCCGACAAACTCCTGTCGCGCGCCGAAAAGGAACTCAAGCAGTATTTTGCTGGGACTTTGCGACAGTTCACGGTTCCAGTTGAACTTCACGGGACTGAATTTCAACGCGACGTCTGGAACGTCATTGCCGCAACCCCGTTTGGCAAGACGGCAAGCTACGGCGAAATTGCCGACCGCATCGGACGGCAGGGTGCCGGTCGCGCTGTGGGCGGTGCTGTCGGTGCAAATCCCGTGCCCATCATCGTCGGATGCCATCGTGTGCTCGCATCTAATCAACGCATCACCGGCTTCTCAGGTGGTAGGGGAATCCCGACCAAGAAGGAGCTCCTTGCGCTCGAAGGCATTTCCTTCGCAGACTAGGCCCCGCGTCGTGAGATTCTAGTCACGTGGCACGAACTGACCTCCTCATTGGCGCTGACGGTGTCACCCGTTGTGGCTGGGTCACGAGTGCGCCTGAGTATGAGCAGTATCACGACAAGGAATGGGGGACCCCGTTTCGTGCCGAACGTGACATGTTCGAGAAGATCTGCCTCGAAGGATTTCAGGCAGGCCTCAGTTGGATCACCATTTTGCGTCGGCGTTCTGGCTTTCGAGCAGCCTTCGACAACTTCGAACCACACCGTGTCGCGAATATTGACGCCGCGCGCATTGATTCATTGATGCAGGATGCGGGAATCATTCGCAACCGCGCGAAGATTGAGTCTTGCGTGACGAGTGCACGCATCGTCGTCGACATGCTCGAACGTGGAGAATCCCTCGTGGATCTGGTGTGGTCCTTTGCGCCCACCATTAGCCGGCCACGCCCCACGAAACTGAGTGAAGTCCCGGCTGTCACGCCGGAGTCGGAAGCACTCAGCGCCGAGCTTCGCCGACGCGGGTTTCGTTTTGTCGGAGCGACCACAATGTATGCGCTCATGCAATCCGAGGGGCTCGTCGATGACCACCTTGTCGGATGTCATCGCGCGGTTTTCTAGCTGGCGTGCCTCAAGGGATGTTCCGTCAGTGACGGCCCGTCAATCGCCGTGGGTGTTCTTCGAGCGCGCGCTGATAGGCGGGTAGTCCGCCTCGTTGATCACGAGTTGCAAAACGTGAGGTTCATCGGTTCGTGTGAGGTCCACGCCACAGTCCGTCGCCCAATCGAGCAGGGTCTCGACACTGTCCATTGAGCGCCCTCCACGGCTCGATTTGTCGCCGTTGTGACCCTGAATCCACTGCGGAAAGGAGCTCGCGAGAGATCGAATGAAGACCCCCTTGCCCTTCTTGTTGAAGTGGTTCAGTTGACGAACAGTTCCGTCAGGAGTTCGACCCATGGCGCGCACGAAGAATGCATCGTCCCGCTCCGGAAGTGGCGACAGCGCCGCATACCCTTCTGAGCGAAGATCCAGGATGAGCCCTCGGTGCTCGGAGAGAATCGATTCGCTCGGCTGACCCCAGACGTTCTTGAGTGCAGGAACCCCCGGCAACCGCGAATCGAAACTGAGCCGATATGCGGGAATCAAGTCCGTTGCCCGAATCAGGCCGAAGAGTGCGGATTGAATCAGCACGTGGGCGTCGAGAAAATCTCGCCCCGATCTGTCGAGAGTCGAGACATCGATGGCGTCGTAGATGACGCCCGTGAAGCGCTCGATTGCGGGCATCGTCGGCGATTCGAGAATGTCAGCGTTCACGGCAACTTCGTCAAGTTGTTTCGGGCCGAGCTTGAGCGCCTTGATGGTTGCTGCCGGGTCGGCTGCGAGGTCGCGGAGTGCGCGTTCGAGCATCCGTCGTGTCTCGTCAAGTTCTGAATAGCTTTGGCGCGCGCCATTGTTCAGGGAGACACCACCGCCGCCGGGACGCTTGGTCTCCGACGGCGGAAGAAGGATCAGCATAAACCTGACAAGAGGACTTGTTGCGAAATTAGCTAATCAGTTCGGCAAGTGCCGCTACAACGGCAACGTTGTTGTTCTCGACGGAGAGGAATCCGTTGTCGGCGTTGACGTTAATCTTCGCTCCATCGAGAGGAGTAATTCGAACTTCGATTTCTCCTTGAGCCAGAATCGCAAGCATCGGTTCGTGGCCCGGAAGAATTCCGATTTCGCCCTCCGTGGTTTTTGCAACAACCATCGAGGCTTCGCCAGACCACACTTCTTTGTCTGCCGACACCACGCTCACGGTGAGCGAGCTGGCCATGATTAGTTGTTCTCCTTCTGGATCTGAGCCCACTTGGCCTCAACATCCGAGATGGCACCAACGTTGAAGAACGCTTGCTCAGCGACGTGGTCGAACTCGCCCTTGCAGATGGCATCGAATGATTCGATGGTCTCCTTGAGCGGAACCGTCGAGCCCTCGACGCCGGTGAACTTCTTCGCCATGTACGTGTTCTGCGACAGGAACTGCTGGATGCGGCGCGCACGCGACACGGTGACTTTGTCCTCTTCGGAGAGCTCATCAACACCGAGGATGGCGATGATTTCCTGGAGTTCCTTGTTCTTCTGAAGGATGGCCTTGACCGTCGTTGCG
Organism: Microbacteriaceae bacterium; assembly: GCA_041303845.1. GTDB lineage: Bacteria > Actinomycetota > Actinomycetes > Actinomycetales > Microbacteriaceae > RFQD01. Next base: position 18,702 of record JBFYOK010000015.1, read on the forward strand.
ACGCGGTAGTGGTCCTCACCTAAATAGCGTGGGTCCATGATGCGGCTGGTCGAGGTCAGCGGGTCAACAGCCGGGTACAGACCCTTCGACGCAATCTCACGCGAGAGTTCGGTGGTGGCGTCGAGGTGAGCGAAGGTGGTCGCCGGAGCCGGGTCGGTGTAGTCATCGGCAGGAACATAAATGGCCTGAAGTGACGTAATCGAGTGACCGCGCGTCGAGGTGATGCGCTCCTGGAGGATACCCATCTCGTCGGCGAGGTTGGGCTGGTAACCCACGGCTGATGGCATGCGGCCGAGGAGGGTCGAAACCTCAGAACCAGCCTGCGTGAAGCGGAAGATGTTGTCGATGAAGAGCAGAACATCCTGCTTCTGAACATCACGGAAGTATTCCGCCATCGTCAGAGCGGAGAGGGCGACGCGAAGACGCGTTCCTGGCGGCTCGTCCATCTGACCAAACACGAGTGCGGTCTTGTCGAATACGCCGGCCTCTTCCATTTCATGGATGAGGTCGTTTCCTTCACGGGTACGCTCACCGACACCGGCGAACACCGACACACCACCGTGATCCTGGGCCACGCGCTGAATCATTTCCTGAATCAGAACGGTCTTACCCACACCTGCACCACCGAAGAGACCGATCTTTCCACCCTGAACGTACGGGGTGAGAAGGTCGATGACCTTGATACCGGTTTCGAAGAGCTGCGTCTTCGACTCGAGCTGGTCAAACTTTGGCGGGGTGCGGTGGATGGGCCAGCGCTCCTTGAACTCAATCTTCTCTCCGGGCTTGCCGTTGAGCACATCACCCGTGACGTTGAAGACCTTGCCCTTGGTGGCATCTCCAACGGGAACCGAGATGGGAGCTCCGGTGTCGCGAACTTCTTGGCCACGAACGAGTCCGTCTGTGGGCTTCAGTGCGATGGCGCGAACGAGATCGTCGCCGAGGTGCTGAGCGACCTCGAGAACGAGCTTCGTCTTCTCGCCACCGAGCTCCACCGTGGTCTCGAGAGCGTTGTAGATGCCGGGGATGGCATCGTGCGGGAACTCGATGTCGACAACGGGCCCGGTCACTCGGGCGATGCGGCCCGTGGCGGTCTTTGTAGCCGTAGCAGTCATGATCTTCTCTCTCTTGCCTTGCGTGTTCGTGTCTTAGCCGGCGAGTGCGTCGGCGCCGCCGACGATCTCCGCGATTTGTTGGGTAATTTCGGATTGACGCGCGTTGTTCGCGAGTCGGGTGTACTCACGGATGAGCTTGTCTGCATTGTCACTGGCGGACTTCATCGAGCGCTGACGGCTCGCGTGCTCCGAGGCTGCCGACTGGAGCATT